>SYFN01000174.1 GCA_005800405.1 Burkholderiales bacterium | reverse complement strand
GCTCGAGCGTGACATAGACCGTCGCACCACGCACATCGACGGCACGTGAGGCAGCATCACGCAGCGCATCGACCTCCGCATGCGCCTCGCCGGCGCGCCGGGTATGACCCCTTGCGACGATCTGTCCATCGCGAACGATCACACAGCCTACGCGTGGATTGGGGCTGGTCAAGAACAGGCCTTTGGCTGCCTGGTCGAGCGCAGCGCGCATGGCATCGGTGTCATTGAGTAAGTGCACGGCTTGATCGAGGGCGGAAACAGGTCACCATTTTAACAAGCCGACTAACCCCGCACCGGATCACAGCTGCGCACCCGTCCCAGGAAGCTGATAATGATCTTCGGTCGCTCATTGCCAATGGTGAAAACCAGCGAGTCTATCTGCGGCACCGCGCTGCTGTTGGCACTGCGGGGACGACCGCTGGGATCAAAAGCCAGGTAGAGTTTCGGATTTCTGAGTCGCGCGTCAACGCGCAAGCCAGAAGGTGGCGCCGGACCGGTGTGCAAGACGATGTCACCTGCATTAGCCAGTTGATTATTATCGGCATCAATTAATACTTGCCAGCCAGTGGCCCAGTTTTTGTCGCGCATTGGCACCATATCGACCCGTGTGCGTCGGCGTATCGCTTCTGCACGCGCAAGGCTCATCGCTTCCTGAAAATGCGCAGAGATCGTCATTACCTGCAAACGATTCAGGATTGGGCCAAAGTCGGGTAATGCCATCGCAGCGAGCACAGACAGGATGCCGATCGTGATCAGCAATTCTATCAACCCAACACCCGAACCCCTTTGAAAGCGAGAATGCATCGATTCAGCTTGCGGGCAGCATCCGCCACGCAAGTCGCCGTACATAAGGAATGCATGTCCCATGGCGCTGGTCGGGAATTGTTGCATCGTTATGTACACTGCTCTGTGTACCGTTTGGTATGCCGATTTGTACGCCGTTTTGTACGTTGTTCCGCACATCCTTTTCCAGCTCAATTTTTTCATCAAAACAAGTTTGCGTTTCAAAATCTGCTTGCAAGACAAATAGGGTTGATTCGCTGAGTCCTTTCCCCTTGGCAGTAACGCGATATCGATGTGGAAATGATGTCTCGGACTGCATTGGATCGGCACCGGACGGCGAAGGCAGAGCCTCAAGAAAATATTCCGGCACAGCGGAAGATTGCATCGGACCACCTTGGGCAAATCGTTCACCTGTGATATCGCCGAGATGATGTAAGCCTTGAGCTTCCACGATCGTCAAATCGTGCGGAATCATGGCCAGCGTGCTCGCAGCGTCCTTTAAAGCAACCTCTGCTGCCCGATGCGCCAGCAAACGATCAATGGTGCTAAAAGTGAGGCTGATACTATCTTGAAGTAAACGCAGCGAAGCGCTTGCGAGCATCGCAACCCCAAATAAAACCAGAGAACAAGCGAGCAACGTCATACCCGACTGCAGAGAAACAGATCGCAGAGGATGGCGGCTCACAGCACCCTCTCAGGCTTGTGGAGAAAAATAATAGCCTCGACATGAAGGCGTACGCGTGCATGAACCGAGGGGGCGAGATCAGCAGGATGAATACGTGTACCCGGGTCTACCCTTCCGTTTTCAGAAACGTAGTCGTCACCGAATAAAGTAATTCCTTTGAAAGCAGAAGACTGGTGACTGCCTGTCGCTGAGCGGAGTACCAAAGCGACATGCACCGCGACCACGCGACGCCACAAAGAGGAATCGCTCGCTGGCTTAGCCTTGTCTTTCTCTGCGACTGCCGAAGCGTTGAGGTATTAATTAGGCAGTTTATCGTCATCGGTGTTTAGTCCATAGAGCACCTGAAAATACTCAACACCAGAAACAATGACCTGAGAATCCCATTTTTGCTAGCCATGATATTTGCAGTGCAAGTCAGGTTCACCGCCAGCACCGGGGCAATATGAAAAAAAATCCAGCTTGATTCAGCCGACTGGGATGATGCTCCCGGAACCACAAAGCCGGCACAATTGACGACACCGCCGTCCACAGAATGCAAATTCACTGCCATCACATCATTGCCGCTGACCCCTGCAACACTGGTCGTGCCAAAACTGGTGGTATCGCTACTCATCCGCGTATTATTCAGACCTTGCACCGGACCGTCCGAGAGCTTGAAACGCGGAGTGTCCGATCGTGGCTCAATCGGTGACAGTGAATCGTCCTGCGCCGCTTGCTGCAACGTGCGCGCGATGATTTCTAAAGCAAAGGCGGCGCTATCCTCGAACAAAGCTGCCTGATGATCATTCTGGAAATTTTCGCGCGCCATTTGGAGCAGCGAGATCGATGTGAGCAGTACGCCACAAGATACCGCCATTGCGACCATCAGACCGATCATACTCACAGGCTAGCCTAGCGCGAGCACGACCCGCGGAGGTAATTTTTCGCCGTCACCGCTCTGGGGCCAGCCAATTTTGATGACTTGCCCCTTGAAAGGCGAATTGCCGCTGTCACACGACCAATGGTGTGATGAAGGACTGATCAAGACATTATCTTGGCAAACTACGATGCGCGCGTTCGGCACCCTGAGAAAAAGGCGACGTCGCCAACTCTGTAAATAAAAAAGAGCAGCGGCTTGAGCGTGACAGGGCGAGCCGAAACAAGAGGCTACCGTACTTTGCTGATCAAGCAGCACAAAGGGGTTGATGGTGTCTGAGGCAAGTGCTTTCATACCCCCTTGCCGTACCCAGTCCGACAATTCAACAGCAAGACGAAAGACCGCCGATAAGCGCGCATTGCTTGCCATCTGGATGCGAGTGGTCACCGTCGTTGAGATCAGCACACTTGCACTCAGCGACACCAGCAATAAGGCAATCATCGCCTCAGGCAGCGAGAAGCCTTTGTACCGCGTCGCATCCCTATCGTATCGATGTGAGGCCGAGGCAAAACCTGCGGTCTCTATCGGTATTGAATGAAAACAAGTATTCATCATCTTGGCGCTGAGCGGTATCAAATACCGAATACTGAAGTCAGACTGCTCTTATGACTTGCACAGTTATTCTGCAGCTAATAATTGAAACAAAGTCAGGAACGAATGGATGACTGAGCCAGCCCTTGTCTTTGGAGGAAACATCACCGGACGATGGTGTGCACTGAGACGCCTATCTGAGTGCACTATTTTTGTGAAGGGGATCTGCGAGCCAGCGACGATAAAACACGGTCCGACATTTGGATCACCAGGAGAAATATCAAGCGCGTGATACGTCCAACTACCACGCCATGAAGCCACGCTGACAAGCGATGCACGAGCATACGTCCGGAATCCTCCTGTTACTTGTCCGGATTTTTTACCAATTTGGGATCAAGGTCGACTTCATTAATGGCATCACGAAATTCAGCGATGTCCTCGAAGCTTCGGTAGACGGAAGCAAACCGTATGTAGGCAATTTTGTCGAGTCGCTTCAGCTCGCGCATCACCAACTCGCCGATCTGACTCGAGAGAATTTCTCGTTCGCCTGATGAGCGCAATTTTTCTTCGATACGCTGCAGCGCTCCGTCCACCGCATCGGCAGGGACCGGGCGCTTGCGCAGCGCCAGCATCAGGCTTCCGCGGAGTTTGGATGACTCAAACTCGGTGCGGCTGCCATTTTTCTTGACGATGACCGGCATCGCAAGTTCTATCCGCTCATAGGTCGTGAAACGCTTGTCGCAGTGGCTGCATCGGCGGCGGCGACGTGTGATATCGCCCTCCTCCGACGTTCGGGTATCGATGACCTGGGTGTCTTCCTGGTGGCAGAAAGGACAATGCATGCGGCAATCTCCTTTCTGCGAATCGGCTTAGGCCTGATAAACAGGAAATTGATCGGTCAGTTCCTTCACACCTGCTCTGACGCACTCTATGTTGGCTGCATCGTGGGGGTTTTCAAGCACATCGGCAATCAAGTGACCTACTCGCGTGGCCTCTGCTTCACCGAAACCGCGCGTGGTCATGGCAGGCGATCCCAGACGGATGCCGCTGGTGATCATCGCTTTTTCCGGATCATTCGGAATGCCATTCTTGTTGCAGGTGATGTGCGCCTGGCCCAATGCAGCCTCGGCGGCTTTGCCTGTAATCCCTTTG
>SYFN01000173.1 GCA_005800405.1 Burkholderiales bacterium | reverse complement strand
TTCTTCTTCGCGGCGTATTCTAGTTCGGAGAAACTAGTTTGCATGAGCAGTCTCGCTAGCAGGGGGCGTAGACGTAATTCTAAAAGAACAACTGCGTTACGGGAAGGCCTTCGGGGAATAAATCAGCGCTTCCTTAGCTTCAAACACCGATGCGGTCACTGCATAATTTACATCGTGACCAATCAAATCCATCAACTCGCAAGGACCCAGGCGAAAGCCAATACTGCGCATCGCGCGATCAAGTTGCGCCGGCGTGCCGGCCTGCTCTTGCAGCAGCTGTAGCGCCTCTGCGTAATAGGGTCGTGCAATTCGATTCACAATAAAACCCGGCGTCGATGCCGCATGAACCACCGTCTTTCCCCAGCGTTCGACCAGCGCAGCAAGACTTTCCAGTACGTCTGTACGCGTTTCAGTACCGGCGATCACTTCCACCAGTTTCATTAGCGGCACTGGATTAAAGAAATGCATGCCGGCCAATCGCTCGGGATGCTGCATGCCGTTCGCGATCGCTGTCACCGAAATCGACGATGTGTTCGTGGCCAGGATCGTATCCGGCTTCACGACCTGCTCAAGACTTTGCATCAATTGCTGCTTGATCTGCAGGTTTTCAACAATAGCCTCGATCACCAGCGCTGTACCTGCCATCGCATCGAGCTTATCCACTGGTTGCAGTCGCGCTATCGCCGCGCAGCAATCCGCTTCGCTGATACGACCTTTTTCAACCAATGCAGCAAGCATCTTCGCAATGCGCGCGATCGCAGCAGCAGCACCCTCGGCTGCATCCAGCAGTAGCACCGGATGTCCATGCACTGCAGCGAGCTGTGCAATACCTGCACCCATGGTGCCCGCACCAATGACACCAATGACGGCCGTTTTTTCTATGGAAGGAAAGCGCATCGTCGCTCAGTAGGTTTCAACATGAAAGCGGCCCTCGGCCACCATATTCGGATGCAGAAACGTCCAATCAAAGCCTGCAGCCTCGCAGATCTCGCGCAGGGCAGCCATGACACCGGCTTCCATACCGCGCAAGCCACAAATGTAGATGTAGGTGTCCGAGCGCAGTAACTGAGCAACCGCCTTGCTTTGCTCGCGAAGCTTATCCTGCACATAGATACGCGGCTCACTCGGAACTCGCGAGAACGCGAGATGACTCGTGATGAAGCTCTCGGGTAGTTTGCGCAATGGCCCGAAGTAAGGTAACTCTTGCGGGGCTCTGGCGCCGAAAAACAACATGAGCTTGCCCTTTACAGGATTACCCTGCGCAGCCAGACGCCGGCGATACTCCGTCATCGCGCGCATCGGTGCAGCGCCTGTGCCGGTGCAAATCATCAGCAGATTCGAGCCTGCATGATTAGGCATGAGGAAGTTACTGCCATAAGGACCAGTCACCAGAACCTTGTCACCTTTGTTCAAATCACAGAGATAATTGGACGCGACGCCACGAATAGCTTGTCCCTTATGGTTAGCAACCACGCGTTTGACCGTGAGCGAGAGATTATTGTGCCCCTGACGCTCGCCATCACGCGGACTGGCAACAGAGTACAAGCGCATGTAGTGAGGCTTGCCGGAAGTGTCCACACCCGGGGGAATGATGCCGATCGATTGGCCTTCAAGTACAGGGAATACCTGATTGCCAAAATCCAGCACAATGTGGCGAATGTCGCTTTCCGCACTCGCCTCGGTTAAACGAAAATTCCCCGCAACCGTGGCCGTCAGAGGATTTTTTAGGTCGTGCAGATGCAAGTGCGGCTGTGCAGCAGAGCGCGGTGCGATGGCTGAGGACATCGAGATCGCAGCATTCTGTTGAACAGCATCGTTGGACAATTCAGGCAGCGCAGCCTCGTCACCGATTTCCAGCTGAGGTGGCAATTCATCCCACTGTAGCTGATCTTCAACACTGTAAGCGGCCGCCTTGGGAATAATGCGCCAGTGATCAATTGACCCGGTCGGGCACGGAGGCACACAGGCATTACAGCCATTGCAGATATTCGGATCGACCACATAGTTGCGATCATCGTGCGTGATCGCATAAATCGGACAGGTCTCCTCACAGGTATTGCAGCGTATGCACACCTCGGGATCGATCAGGTGCTGGCGAATCAGCACATCGGATTCAGCTGTACCCATGAGGTTCAATTAAAGCGAACATAATCAAAATCCACAGGCTGGCGGTTAATGCCTATCGCCGGCGGCGCAATCCAGTTGGCCATCTTGCCCGGCTCAACCACACGCCCCATCAGTGAAGCCACGTACGCACGATCTTCTTCGGATGGCAGCCAGTTGCAAACATGGGTGTGCCATTCCGAATTGGAAATCACTTGACCATCCGGCGAGACGCGCAACCCTGAAAAACTGCCAATATGACGATTGAATGCTTTATGCGGTGCTTGCAAGTGGAATGACAAGCCTGCTTTTTCTATCACCTTGTTCCAGCGATTGATGCCAGCGACCGAGTCCTTGATGTAATCATCGCGCAGTACTTCGTTGAGCGAATTGAGCATCGGCACTTCACGCTCGACGAGCTTATTGTTTTGTACCTCAAGAATACGGTAGTGATCGCCCTTGAGCACATGATTATCCGTACGCTTGGTCTCTTCATAGCGGCCTTTCAGGCCCGAACTGTAGAACGTTGCTGCATTCGAAGACTGGTCAGCACCAAACAGATCGATGGTAACGCTGAAGTGAAAATTCAAATAGCGCTGTATCGTTGGGAGATCGATCACCCCATGACGACGAACCTGCTC
>SYFN01000172.1 GCA_005800405.1 Burkholderiales bacterium | reverse complement strand
TGCGCTACGCTTTGCACACTGGCACAGGCAAATAGGGTAATTGCTGCAAACCAAGTCGGGCTCCTAAAAGCCCTTTTTAAGCAATCGACTGGCTCCCTTTTAATCCGCCACACTGGTATCCAATTCGCCGCCACTCACAGATGACGCATCGCTGGATTCTGCCGGCGTCCCTCGCGGAAATGACTCAATTGATTGTAGAGATAAACAGCAGGCTTGCCGGCAATGCGCGGGAAATACCCTTGGTTGGTAGCGACGCCTTCTCTGCCGTGACAAGCGGTACAGGCGCGCACGCGCTCCTTCATCGCATCCTCGACTCGCGGCGTCTCAGCGCCGGCCAGCGACGGTGTCATCAACCCGAGCACAAATAGCACCAGGCTAGCAATCAAATGTGGAAACACGCCCGCAGGTCCGCTGATTTACAGCGACTGCGCAAATGCAAGCAAATCCTCACGCTCGCGTTTGGAGAATTTCGCAAAGATATCGCGTGATGCGCTTGCCTCGCCACCGTGCCACATGATCGCTTCAAGTACATTGCGTGCGCGACCATCATGGAGGAAACTGGTGCTGCCGTTGACTTGCTTTGACAAGCCAATGCCCCATAGCGGCGGCGTGCGCCAGTCAGTACCCGTGGCACGGAAATCAGGTCTGCCATCGGCAAGGCCCGGCCCCATGTCATGCAAGAGCAAATCCGTGTAAGGACGAATGGTACGGTCTGCGAGCGCAGGTATTGCATCAAATTTGCCGGTTCGAAGTTCCGGCACATGGCATTGCGAACATTTGGCGGTATCGAAGAGCTTCTCACCGCGCTTGACGGCAGGCTTGTCGCGATCGCGCGGTGCCGGCGCATCCAGCGACAAGGTCCAGAACGTGAGCGGCTCCCAAAGTTCATGACGTAGCTCGGCCTTACTACTGAATTTTTCCGTCAGACATTCCTTTTGCACCGGCGGGCAGTTCTGCTCGGGAAAGAGCGGCGAGGTGATGCCTATGTCTGCAAGAAACGCATTCGCGATCTGCTGTTTGATATTGGGCTGATTGGCTTTCCAGCCAAAACGGCCTATCGACATTTTGTCGTTGATATCGTCGCGTACGTAATTCGGCCGACCATTGAGACCCTGGGACTTTTGCACTTCGGCCAGCGCCAGAATATCGCTTTCGCTCACCGCCTCCAGATAGCCCAAGCCAAAAATCGGCTGAGAATTCCTCAGCGACATCATCACACCTGGGGCCAAGGGACCAAAATTAAGGTGTTTTACCTCAACCACGGGCTTGCGCAATTCTACGGTCGAACCATCAGCGAGACGAAAGCTTTGCTTCTCCCACCGTGCATGCACTTCACCTTCACCGGCTCTTGCCGACTTGTCCTTGCGCTGCACGGTATCAAACGACTGAATCTGCAAGCCATAGTGAGGATCCGGATTGGGAGAGCCATGCGGCCCCTCTCCTGGAATCGATATCCTCAAAGATTGCATGAACAAGGGACCGCCATCGGTATCCAGTGCCTTGCCCCGCCCGGCCTGCACATGACAGGATACGCACGAGGTCGCAAGAAAGCTTGGCCCCAGTCCCCATTCACCGCCACCGGGTCCGGGACGGGACAAGTCCCACCACTGGGAAATCACATCATTGGGCACGGCCAGCCAGAAGGTGTTAAAGACTTTTTCACCCTCGCGGAAGCGCTTCTTTTGCTCGGATTCCAATCCCGGCACAGGCTGCAGATACGCGGCATGAACTACAACAGCTTCACGGGATGCGGGCACGTTTTCGGTGATGGCCGAGCTCTGAACGGCGCACAGTGATATCAGGAGCAGACCATTGATGATATTTTTCATTCTTGTTATCCCACACTTCAATCTGACACAACCGCGCAACCCGACGACTGCGCCGGTAGAGATTGTCTGATCCTTGAGCACGGCGAACGCGGAGCGCGACCTCTGCCAAGGACGATTTTATTGTAGCCGTCTTTTATGCGGCACCCGATTTCGGGGGACTGCCGGGTGTACGAACTGGAACGCGCGAGGCTCGTCTAGATTTCAGTGGCTTCGCGTTTGAACCAATGCTAAAAACTCATTGGCAGGCAAAGCAGGACTGAACAAATATCCCTGGTACAGAGAGCAACCATGAAGACGCAGGAAGTCTTTTTGCGCTTCTGTCTCCAGACCCTCGGCGATGACCTCCAGACCCAAGCTATGGGCCATGCCGATAATGGTTCTCACCACGATCTGGTCACCTGGCCTTGACAGCATGTTGGTAACGAAGGATTGATCGATCTTGAGCTGCTCGAGCGGCAGTTGAATCAAACTCGACAGTGAGGAGTATCCTGTGCCGAGATCATCCAGAGAAAATCGTACACCCAACTGCCTGATTTTTCCATTTTGATGCGTGTCTCATCAATGCTGTGCATCATGCTCTCTGTGAGCTCGAGCTTGATCCGCGATGCATCGATACCGCTTTCAACAATGACCTGAATTACCTCATCGACAAAAGCCAGCTGCCTGAATTGGCCAGCGCTGACATTGATGGCGATATGGATATGGTTCATGAAGCCCTCGCATCCCAGGCCTTGATCTGCCTGCACGTCTCACCGAGAACCCACAGGCCGATGGGTAAAATCAGACCTGATTCCTCGGCAATAGGGATGAATTCCTGGGGGCCTATCAGGCCACGTTTTGGATGCCGCCAGCGCAACAAGGCCTCGGCGGACACGATGCGACCATCGAAATCACATTGCGGCTGAAAAAACAATTCCAGCTCATTCCGCACTGTGGACTGACCCAGCTCCTGTTTAAGATTACTGTAAGCCGAAACTGCTTCTTTCATTGCCGGATCAAAAATACACAAGGAATTCCGACCCTTTCGCTTGGCCTGATACATTGCCATATCCGCCTGCTGAAGCACATCGGCTTCCAGATCGGCGTGACTGAACAGGCTGATGCCGATACTCGCGCTGCAATTAAAGATAAAGCCATCCAGCTTGTAGGGCTTGGCAAGACGGGTTAGGATTTCTCTGCCAACCAGCGTGGCCTGATGCGTTGCCTCGACAGGATCAGCGACCAGCGCGCTGAACAGGACAACAAATTCGTCACCACCCACCCGCGCAACGATGTCGCTGCCTCGCACCGCATGACGCAGTCGATGTCCCACCTCGATCAACAGTAAATCACCCGATGCATGACCGCGGGTATCGTTGATGGATTTGAAATTATCCAGGTCGATGAAAAGCAAAGCACCATGCAGATGATCGCTGGGTGAGTCGCTCAGGATCTCGGACAAGCGTCGGTTCAGTTTGCGACGATTGGGGAGCTGGATGAGCGAATCAAAATAAGCCAATTGACTGATTTCGTTCTGGGTGGCTTTGTTCGCCGTTATGTCGTACAAGCAGATAACAAAATGGGAGGCTCCATCATCTTTGGCAGATATTGAGGAAATGCTGAGCCACCCCGTAAACAGCTGCCCATTTTTTCTTCGCTCCCGAATTTCTCCCTCCCACAACCCCTTGGACAGCAGTGCACTACGGATGACGCCCACAAGCGGACCGTTTTCCACCAGAGAGAGCATCGGTGCAGCAGACTTTCCCTTGAGTTCTTCGTTGGAATAGCCTGTGATACGGCAAAAGGCTTTGTTCGTTTCCAGTACCCGCCCCTGGTGGTCTGCAACGCAAATTCCCATCTGCGATTCAAACGCCATCGCAGCAATCCGCTGCAGATCTCGGGCTCGTTTTGTATCGGTCAAATCAAAAAAAATCGGTCGACCTCATGCATCTCCGTTGACATGCCGGGGACTTCGAGATGTTTTGCATGCAAACCAATAGGTCTGAGCTGACCATTGGCATCCGCTAAATCGAGCTCGATTTCATCAAGACCGCCCCGCCGCAACTGATCCGCATGGTGCTGCAAGTGGCGCCAATTGGCAGATGCCACTTTCTCAGCCGGCAGCTTTTTACCCAGAATGGATTCTCTGGAGCACCCTATCCACAGCAGGGCCTGGTTATTGATACTCACACAGGTGCCATCAGTGGCGATCGAATACGCTCCAAAGGGCATGAGCTCATACAGCGCATTGATCTGTGCCTCCAGACTGGCCATTTTCTGATCAAATGAAGCATGAATATCGCCGCAGTGTTCGAAGTCCAGGTCTTTATCGATTGCATGGAACGGCATGACTGATTTTCAATGGATTGACAGAGAATGGCTGGCAGGGTCGCGGCAGAGGCGGGATGCCAGGCGATACCCAAGCCTGTGCTCGGAAACGAAGAGACTCGTGTTACGGCTTGAAGGATTTTGCCGCCTCAGAAGCGAGATGCGCCATCTGCGCTGCCTCGGTCGCGCGCATCGTTGCCCGCGCTGCTTCAGCTGAAGCCTGATTGGATGATTCCTCTGCCTGAATCGCGGCCGCTGCTGCTGCTTCGGCAGCGGCGACTGCAGCCAGACTGGCAGCTTCAGTGGCTGCACGAGTGGCATCAATAATCTTGGCACTCGCGGAGGCCATTGCTGCGGCAGCAGCGTTTTTGCATGCGAGTGCCGCCTTCTCGGCGGCATTGGCTGCAAGGAGTGTAGCTTCGAGTGCGCTTTGCGTTAACAGTTTCACGGACTCTAGCGTTTGCGTATACCGCTTGTTGACTATCATGTAGCCATCCCGCAAGGAGGCGATATCGGCTTCAAGTTGCACAATTTTGGCGTGAATAATCTTTTCTGAGTCAATAGCCATGAATTAACGATGACACGGAAGCCACAGAGTTACTAGTAAATAAACCTGCCCACGTTGGATTTCGTGAGTCTTTCGCATAATTACTCTCATCAAAGTGATCCAGCGCTTGTCGGTCTCAATACGGGACGTCATGGACTTGAGTCAGCAATTCGACTGTTTGCCATTCTTCCGACAGGATCCGAAATTTTTCCCCACCGGACCTTCTACTCGGCACGTCCTGAATCAGAGGCCTAATAACGCCAGAGGTTCCCCGCAGTTTTCTGCCATGGAGTTCGACGATGTGCAGCCCCTCGCCTCCCGCCAGGACGGTTAATGCCAACGCCATGCGCGACCTCGGCCACTAAAAACGCGGTTACTCGGAATCATCGGGCGCGCTATACCCTTTCGCAAGCCGATCGCCCATATGCTTTATCAGGCATATTGACAAAGAAGCTCCAAACTCTGCAACATGCGCATGCCCGCAGAAAGATGCGGAACTTGTTACCCCTGACAAATATGTCATATAAGACATATTTGCAACCGGAGAGGCTTATGGCTGATGCGCAGGTTTCTGACCACGTCCTTGCGGCGTTCGATGCTGTCGGCGAGATCGATGGCGCTTTGTTGCCCGTGCTTCACGAGATCCAGGCGCACTGCGGCTACATCCCCAGCGATGCTGTGCCTCTGGTCGCAGATCGTCTGAACCTAACCCGCGCCGAGGTTCACGGCGTCATAACCTATTACCACCACTTTCGCCAGAAACCTTCGGGTAAGGTCGTTGTGCAAGTTTGTCGTGCGGAAGCCTGTCAGTCGGTGGGTGCGGATCAATTGGCCGAGCACGTGGTCAGATCACTGGGCTGTGATTTCCATGAAACGAGCAAAGATGGCTCGGTCACGCTGGAACCGGTGTATTGCCTCGGACATTGCGCTTGCGGCCCGTCCATCATGGTGGGTGACGACGTACACGCCCGCGTGACGCCGGAACGATTCGATAAATTAATGCAGTGCGCAGGGAGTGCAGCATGAGCGTGAAAATTTTTGTGCCGCGCGATTCCACGGCAATCGCCCTCGGTGCAAATGAGGTCGCCAAGGCCATCGTCGCCGAAGCGAAGGCGCGCGGCGTCGCCATTCAACTCGTGCGCAACGGCTCGCGCGGTATGTTCTGGCTGGAGCCCATGGTGGAGGTAGAGACCGCTGAGGGTCGGCTCGCTTACGGCCCGGTCAATGAAGAGGATGTGGCATCACTCTTTGATGCCGGCTTCACTGAAGGCAAAGCGCACGCGCGGGCCCTGGGCAAGACGGAAGAGATTCCCTATCTTAAGAATCAGGAACGCCTGACCTTTGCACGCGTAGGCATTACCGATCCGGTGTCGCTGGATGACTATCTTGCGCACGAAGGTTTTGTCGGTCTGAAGAATGCGCTGAAACTCAGCGAAGAACAAATCGTCAAAACGGTCACCGACTCCGGCTTGCGCGGTCGCGGCGGCGCAGCCTTCCC
>SYFN01000171.1 GCA_005800405.1 Burkholderiales bacterium | reverse complement strand
TGACATTCTGAGAAACACTACTCATGGGGTTACTCCTTGGCGCTTGCGCGCTGGTTTAATAAAGATTCGCATCATTATCAAACCGAGTAACCCCATCCTTTGGCAAGGACTTTCTGTCAGATTAAGTCTGAACTACTACAGGTGATCATTAACCATTCCAGATGCCTGCATAAATGCATAGCAAATAGTTGATCCTACAAATTTGAATCCCGCTTTTAATAATGCCTTACTCATTGCATCAGATTCTAGTGATTTTGATGGAACTTCACTAATTAATAGGCGATTATTTTGCATGAGTTTATTTTGCACAAATGACCATAAAAATTGATCAAAAGTTACTCCACTTTTTTCTTGGGCCAAGTAAGCCTTAGCATTGCCAATAGTTGCCGACACTTTTAATCTATTGCGAACGATGCCAGGATTAGCCATTAGCTCCGCCACTTTTCTCTCTCCATACTTTGCAATTTTTTTTGGATCAAAATTATCAAAAGCCTCACGGTAGCTTTCCCTCTTCTTTAAGACAGTTGGCCACGAGAGTCCGGCTTGAGCACCTTCTAATATCAGAAACTCAAAAAGCTTTTGACTATCTCGAAGTGGAACGCCCCATTCTGTGTCGTGGTATTGGCGATAGAGATCAAAATCTTCGCGCCAAGGGCAACGGATCAGTGTTTTCATTCGTAGATTCAATTGGAAAAACTTAGTAGAAATCCATTTTAAATAGATGCGCCAATCCTCGACCTGACGTAGCCCTACCTTTTATCCCGCGAACGCCTGACTGAGGTTCACCTTCCAGCTATCGAAGCAGATACGGCCACAGGGAGTCACGATGCTGGTCTTGTCATGCAACGGACACTCTATCTTCGACAATCCGATATTTGGACGCGACGAGGACCGGTAAACATCCGCTGGTCGTCGTATTTGCAAGCCTTGATGCGGTCCCTCGATATTGTATTCCTCGACGAAGGCATCGAACTTACCCTGTTACTGCAGCAAGTTCACGCCAGCTGGTTTGGTTGCTGCCTGCTACAAATTCCGGATATCGGTCTGGTGACCGCCAGTTTGTTGGTAGCAAAATCAGGCGATGGGCAACAGTAAAGCTGTGCCCATAACTTCGCAGCTTCGCCGAGAATGGTACCGCGTCAACACAGCACGGGCGAGCGATCGCAGCTGCTGGGCATCAGCAAACGCGGTGACAAAAATTTCCGACGTTTGTTGGTGCAATGCGCACGTGTTTACATACAACATCTCGAAAGACAGACCGGACCACAGGCCGAATGGGTCAGACAGTCATTGAAACGGGACCATTCCAATGTGGTGGCTTCGCGCTGTCTGAATTTCTCTGGAACCATTCACTGAGTTGTTGGCTCTAAATTAGCTTCTAACTTTTGCGGTCAATCAAATGCCACATCATGATTCAACAGGGCCGGAGGCTATGGCCAAGTAAGAGTCCTTGATTCATGCGGTAAGTCAAAACGAAAAATCAAAGACGTTGTCGAAGAATGCGCTGACGATACGCTGAGCCGTCACGGTGGCGACGAGCTCCTCTACCTGCTCCTGGAACTCAAAAACGCGCAAACCGCTGCCGTTATTGCTGAAAAAGTCATTCGAGCCATTGGGGAGCCCTGCCTCATGCCAACCAACGATAAGGGCATCAGCTATCAGATCAAACTCAGCAATAGCATTGCCATTTTCCCCATAGACGGGGAAACAGCCGATGCGCTGGTTGCTGGCGCAGACAAGGCGACGTTCCAGGCCAAAAAAACTCGCCGTGGTTATGCGTTTGTCTCTTGAATAAGCGATGTACAACTGATGACTGGGTATCTGCCTAACAATGTAATAATTCGCGTGAGGCTTGGTCAGATAAGTGATATCTTAGATTTCAATGCGTAGCCGATGTAAATAAATAATAAATAAAAAATTCATGTCTCTCTCGCACCCAGAACTTGCTCCCGTCCTTGGGCATCAAAACGGCGCGCTGAGCGCGATCCATGCGTGGATTGACGCAGTTAACCGCCATGACCTTGAGGCGATTGTCGCAATTTTTGCGCCCGATGCTAGCTTCTTCGGCACAAGCACACAAACATTGGTGAGCTCATCCGAAGGCATCCGACAATGCTTCGACGTGGTATTCAAAAACTATGCCCCACTCAAGGTTGCGCTTGGGCTGGTCACCATCAGCGAACTATCGCCAGACAGCGCTGTGATCACCGGTTACAACAAATGGCAGGTGACGCTTAACGGTGAGTCGGTCGAAGGCATGGGTCGCTTAAGTGTCGCGGTGGCTTTGCGTGACGACTATTGGCACATCATCAGCTTCCATCGCTCTGCCATGCTGGACGGATTTTATTTTGTTGCGCTTGGGTTGGGTGTGATGCTGTTTAAAATCATCGGCAGCGACAGCATAGCTTGGTGCAAATTAAGGCATAGTGCGAGCTGTGGCATATCTTGAAGCATTCAGCCCCTCTGTTTTGCAACATATGAAAACCCGCTACAACGCTGTCACCCGCTGGATTCACTGGCTGATCGCAATACTTGTAGTGGCAAATTTCATCCTCGGCCCGGAAGATCTCGATGAATCAGAAAATCTTGTTAGTGACTGGAGCGCGCAACTCCACGAAACATTGGGGCTCGTTGTATTTGGTTTAAGTGTTTTTCGCATGGTCTGGATGCTTTTTGCCCAGCCACGCTTGCATATCCCCATGTCGACCCTCATGTCTATGAACGCCAAGACACTTCAAGCCACACTTTATCTTTGGTTGCTCGCCGTTCCTTTAACTGCAGTGTCCGGCATGTGGCTCAATGGCGATGCGTTAAATCTCCTCGGAAATACGACGATCATGACGCCGTTCGCGACGATAAAACATTCGAGTGCGCTACTGCTTGACCTTCACGTCATCTTTGCCGATTTATTGATGTGGCTGGCAGGCGTCCATGCGGGGGCGGCGTTATTTCATCACTACATTTTGAAAGACACTGTTCTCAAGTCGATGATGTCGAAGTCGCTTGGTGACCCATGATAAGAACCTCCGTATCAGCGGCTTTGCACTCGACACCTGACTTCTGGCCTACTTGTACCAGTTCGATATTGCTTCAGTAACCCTTTCTTGACTCTTCCCTGCGTCTTTCAATCCGTCTTCTGTCGAAACCACTAGGACTCTGACTTCTCCGTGGCGCTTGCGGAAACCTTTTGATCCCTGCGCATTCTGAAATATTGTGGCTAGGTAGCTATGTGGTACCTCAGCGCATCCAAGCCGGACCGTGCGCTCGCAAAGGCATTGTCTTGCGGTGGTGACGCTGCATACTTCCATTGAAGGCAAGGTCGCGCTGAAATCGCAAGGGTCACGTGAGCCAGCGTAACTGCACACAACGCGCAGGGTATGCACACCTGAAAACCCAGCCTCTGACCAAAACCAAGGACCTCGCCATGTCCGGAACATTGAACAAAGCTTTACTGATCCGCCATCTTGGCCACGATCCTGATGTGCGCACCATGAACAGCGGTGAGCCCGTCGCGCATTTATCAATTGCGACTAGCGAGGGGTGGAAAAATAAATCCACCAGTGCGCGGCGTGAGGCCACCGAATGGCATCGTGTCGTGCTTTACAAACGACTGGCCGAGATGGCGGGCCACCATCTGAAAAAAGGGGCTCTGGTCTATGTCGAAGGCCATCTGCAGACGCGCAAATGGACGGACAAGGATGGCGTCGAACCTCATACAACGGAAATCGTCGGCGACGAACTCCGCTTGCTGCACCGCCCGTCGGAATATCGGGCGGCGCTAGATGTGCACCCAACACCGCGCTTTGAAAAAACTCCGGGAGAGTCAGCGGCTGGGCAAAGCGTCTCTTTTTGAGCTAAGCCACCGAACCTGCAGGTTCGTGAGCGAAATCGCCAAAAGCGGCTTTTTTAATGACCGCGGAACCTGACCCTCGCTTTTGAACACTGATTTTGCATGCCCGCTTAAAAAAAGATAAGACGCCTGCGAGGAATTCGATGAACGCTCTGCCATGCGCCAGACTGCTTGCAAGCCCGACACTAGGCCGGCCAGATACCACGCGAAAATCGCCTTTTGTTTTTGCTGAGGGTAATGGGTTTCCCGAGCCAATACTCTCGTCGCAACGCAAAATTCTTGCCTCTTGCGGCCTCCATCTGACGTCCATCGGACCAGGCGTACCGGTGGAATCTGCTCAAACTCTGATCGATAATTTCGCCCCACATCTCCGCAGGGTTCCAATTTACTCATGCACGTGCATGGGTAACTGGGGATAAACCATCAACACAAATTGAGATTCAAAGAATCCGCTGAAAGTCAGGTAAGTACGGCAAATTTTCTCGAACAGCTGTTGAAGCAAGCAGAAAAACTCCATGCAGGCCGACATCAAACTCCTCTCCCGCTGCCGATCTTGCATGTGATGAGCTGCGAGGTTGGCGTGCTCACTGATGAAATACTGCTGCATAGCCCTTTGTGGAATTCGGCTTACATTATTCTGTATTCAGGATCGAAGCCCATTCTGGCGCTTCATTACGATGCCGCACTGGCGTCAGCCGTCGCGTATATGAGCCACTGTGGGAAACACGATATTCCTGTTTATCCGAAGCGATTGTTTTATCTGGCAGGAAGCCGGCGTGGAGACGGAATGCGCTTGCTGGGAGGCGATCTGCAGGCTCCGCTGGTGCTCAACGCGCCCAAAATAGCCGACGATCTCACGCCATCCGGGCTGGGTCGACGCCTCAAAGATTCGGCAAATGACATCGCCGATTTTTTCTATCCGCCATCGAGACGAGCGCAGAAGAACGACAACTTGCTGCATCCTGGCGACAGGCGATCGTCGAACTTTTGAATACGCGAATTCAGCGTCGCGATCTGGTCGGCGTAAAACGTCTTCTCGCGGAGCAACTAGCAAGCATCCGCCCGCCTCGGCGAAAGTTATACCTATCGTGTCGGCTCTTTGCTGGAGTACCGGACGAAACGAGGACGCAAAAATGATCGTCGAGGCCATCCTCGACAAATGCGTGGATTTGAGTCAAACCGACCTGACAGGTTGTGGCCCGCTTCTCGCATCACTCCCCCACAGAAACCCGATGTTGCTGCAACGGCTGTTACAGCACGGGGCCAATCCCAACAAAAGAGAGTGGGGTGGCAAAACGCCTTTGATGGTGGCGACCTATCATCAATTTCATGCTGGTATCAAGTTGCTGCTGGATTTTGGCGCTGACGTCGATTATTCCAGGTACGGTGATACCGCTTTAACGCTTGCTGTACGGCGAGGCGACATCATCGCGGTCGAGTTACTGCTCAACCATGGTGCGGGTCCGAAAGCGGGCTTGTCGCAGGAGCTGATCGATCAGGCAAACAAAGCCGGGGACTTTGAAATAGCAGCACTACTTGAAACGGCACTTGAACGCCATCAAGAGGGCTGAATTAACGATAACCACCCCAGACCGGTCGCCGTGCCATGACGCGGCCGATACTCGCAACCAATCCATCCCTCATAGCCTGCCTGATCCATCATCGCGAACAGCCAGGGGTAGTTCAGCTCACCCACGTCCGGCTCGTGCCGGTCAGGCACACCGGCGATTTGCACGTGTCCGATATGGGGTAAGTATTGCCTGAACGTGCTGACGATGTCGCCCTCCATGATTTGGGCGTGATAAAAATCCATCTGCACTTTGAGATTAGGCGCACCCACCGATGCGAGTAAGGCATGCGCCTCTTTTTGATAGTTCAGGAAGTAGCCTGGCATATCGCGCGTATTAATTGGTTCGATCAATAGCGTGATGCCATGCGGCGCAAGACGTTCGCATGCATAGCGCAAGTTTCGAATGAATGTGTCACGACACTCGGCCAGGTCTGCAGGGGCAGGCACAATACCGGCGAGTGCGTGCAGCCGCGTTGTGCCTGTTGCGAGCGCATAGTCGAGGGCTTTCTCCACACCGTCGCGAAAATCCTGCTCGCGCCCTGGCAGCGCACCAAGGCCACGTTCGCCCGCGGCCCAATCACCCGGCGGTAAATTGAACAAGACATTCTGCAGGCCGTGATCGCGCAGGGCTTGTGCAACGGCGTTTTTGTCTTCGTCGTAGGGGAACAGATACTCGACCGCGCGAAATCCGGCGGCAGCGGCAGCGGCAAAGCGGTCCATGAAAGGCACTTCGTTGAACAGAAAACTCAAATTGGCGGCGAATTTGGGCATGGTACGGGCTCGTCAAACGGCAAATTAAGTTGCCATGATACAAGCCCAGCCCTTATCCTTTGACGCAGATCAATCACAACAAGGGAGACAAGCATGGAAGTCCTGATCACGGGTGGCGCTGGCTTTTTAGGTGCAAAGCTGGCCCGACAGTTACTGGCACGCGGCACGCTGGCCGGACCCTCGGTGCAGCCTGAAAAAATCTCCCGCATCACGCTGCTGGATCAGGTCGCTGCGCAGGGCTTCGATGATGCGCGCATCGCGGTCATGACGGGTGACGCTGCCGATCCGGCCGTGATCGCCAAGGCACTGACGCCATCAGTACAGTCGGTTTTTCATTTAGCCGCTGTCGTCAGCGGTGAAGCGGAAAGCGATTTTGATCTGGGCATGCGCATCAATCTCGACGCCACCCGCGTCTTGCTGGAGCAGGCGCGCAAGCATGGCAACCGACCACGCGTGGTGTTCACCAGTTCAGTCGCCGTGTTTGGCGGTGATCTGCCACCCAAGGTATTGGACACCACACCGGCAACACCGCAGGGTTCGTATGGTGCGCAAAAAGCTATGTGTGAATTGATGGTGAGCGATTACAGTCGCAAAGGCTTCGTTGATGGTCGCTCGCTGCGTTTGCCTACGGTTACGGTAAGGCCTGGCAAAGCCAACAAAGCCGCATCAAGCTTTGCCAGCGGCATTATCCGCGAGCCTTTGAATGGCGTGGTGTCAATATGCCCGGTACCGCCGGAAACCAAGGTGTGGGCATTGTCACCTCGCAGCACCGTGCACAATCTGGTTCACGCGCATGAGTTGGAAAGTGCTGCGTTTGGTACCGCAGGCGCAGTCAACCTTCCGGGGCTCACGACCACCGTGGGTGAAATGGTCGCCGCCATGGGTCGTGTCGCCGGTACGGAGACGATGAAGCGGGTGGAATGGAAAGAAGACCCGGTGATCATGAGCCTGGTACGCACCTGGCCCGGCGATTTTGTCACTACGCGCGCGGAAAAAATGGGATTCGTTTACGATGCGAACTTCGACGATGTGGTGAAAGCGTATATCGAAGAAGAGCTCCATTAAGTACGGCTAACGCTTGCGCAGGGGGCTATGCTGAGTTCAAGTCCCTTCGCGCATGCCCCATTTCCACATCCAGGTGGTGGGCAATGGCAGCATCATGAACAGGTGCTCGATGACGGCGAGTGTCAATAGTCCCGCGACCAGACACAAGCTGGTTGCAGCGAACGCATCCTGTGGCTGCACCGATACCGCCATCCACAGTGGCACAAGCACCGCCATGGCTGCGGTCACTGAGACAGGCATGAGCCAATTCCACGAACGGCGCGTGAAATAACTTTGTAAATACGCGAGATGCGCAGGGAGGAAGTTTTCCGAAAGGTTGCGCACGCCAAGGAAAAGATTCAGCTTGGCGGAGAGGCGCATGGACCACAGCACGAGATAAGTCCACCAGCCTGTTTGATTTGGTTTATCCCAACTGACTGCAAACACCATCAGCGCGAGCAGTATCAGCGCCATCTCGTGGTGCAGTATCGCTTCCGTTGCATGACGAACGCGTCGCCAACCCCGGCTATCCGTGGGGCATTCGCTGCGCCGTGCACCAGTGACATACCCCAGCAGGAAGGCAATCTCCTGCCAGCTCCATACAAGCACGGCGCAAGTGAAAGCGCAATAAGCCGATGCGACGGTGGTGCGCGATGCAGAAATCGACAAGCCTACCAGCGCAAATCCCAATAACAGCGTGAACTTGAGTAGCGTCCATTTGAACGTCCAGCGCGGCAGTCGGCCCAGATACATGATCACGCCGGTGGAAAACCACCAGACAAACAGCGTAAACAGGGCCGGTAAAAGATACTGTGACATCAGAAACTCACTCGGACATCACCAGCTAGGTACGAGCCGCGCCGACTGCGGCAAGGCGTTGGACTTCACCGGAATGCAATACATTCGCACAAATACCGCTGCACCCGCCACGCTCCAAAATGCCTTTTGCAGGTTACCCAGAATGCCGCCGGCTGCCTTGCCTGCATCTGCCCGCATCGCGCAGTGGTAGAGCCGGTTCAGGTTGGCATGGAAGGCTGGATGGTCGATGTCCAGCACGACAGGAAATACCTGCTTGGTAATTTCATTGGTGATGCGAAAGACGTCGAAATCATATTCGGTTGGCTCCAGCCCCATCGCCTGCTTCAACTCGGGCCGGGTGTGATCACGCACATACATCGTTGCGTAGACCGCGAGCAAGAAAAAGCGTATCCAGAGCACGTTGCCACCTTGAAGCAGCCCAGGATTGGCACGCATGATCAATGCAAACGATTCGCCATGACGAAACTCATCATTGCACCAGCGCTGAAACCAGCGAAAAATCGGATGAAAGCGCTTGTCCGGATGTTTTTCCAGCTGACGGAAGATCTTGATGTAGCGGGCGTAACCAATTTTCTCCGACAGATAAGTCGCATAGAAAATGTATTTGGGTTTGAAGTACGTGTAGCTCTTGGTGCGCTTCAAATTACCCAGATCGATGCCCAGACCATAATCCTTCAGCGAGGAATTGAGAAAGCCAGCGTGACGTGATTCATCGCGCGCCATGTATTCCATCAGCTTTTTGATGTCCGGATTACTGACATGACGTTTTATTTCGTTGTACAGCACGCAACCTGAAAATTCCGAGGTCAGCGAGCTCACCAGAAAATCCAGAAACTCCTGGCGCAACTCCGGCGACATTTTGTGCGCCAACTCGCGCGCCTCTTCGGCAAAGGTCGCATCACGCTGAAAATGATCGTGATTGTTGTCGCCTTCATACTCGGCCATCATCGCATCCCATTCCGCACGCACCGGCTCGATACTGATCTTGTTCATCGCATCGAAGTCAGTTGTATAAAATCGCGGCGAGAAAAGGGTGTTGGTTACCGCCTTTTTGGCAGCGTCTTCAACCGACTTTATTTCACTGATGGCATTGTGCATGGTATTTGCTCCTCTACTTCACGAATCACGGGCTTTTCCTCCACGGGATCGGCGCGCAATAGCCACAGGTGCAGACCCAGATAACCAAGCCAGAACGGTGCCAGTGCCGCTTCGATCACCGTAGCATTCATCGCTTTTGAATCTCCATCGCCTGCGAGGTGTAAAACCCGTTGGAAATTTTTTCTGTGTTCCCGATCTGCCAGCCATTCAGCGCGGTGCATTCGCCGATTGCCGACCGCAGCGATGCCTCTGCAATTGGCTCAATAAACGGTGCGCGATCGCTGCGCGGAAAAATACGGCCAACACGAATCATGGTCGCCAGAATCGGATTGCTCGGTGCAAAAGTGAACAGCAGCGAGCGCCCCGTGCGCTGCGCCAAACCTGACAGCACGCGAACCATGTCATGCTTTTCATAATGAATCATCGAATCCATCGCGACGACATGATCGAAATCGCCATAGGATGTCGACAGCATGTCACCGGAGACAAACTCGACCTTACCCTCACCCAGGTCGTCCGGTACGCGTTTGCGCGCCAGCTCCACCAGGGTAGGTGAGAGATCAATCGCCACCACATGCGCACCGCGACGCGCTAGGTCGACCGCCAGCGTGCCAGTACCGCACCCCGCGTCGAGAATGCGACGTCCATGCAAGTCATGCGGCAGCCATTCAAGCAGCGTCTGTCGCATTCGTTCGCGTCCCTCTCGAACGGTTTTCCGGATACCCGATACGGGTTCGTCCGAAGTAAGTCTTGCCCATTGGTCAGCCGCCGTGCGATCGAAGTACTCTTCGAGCTGTTCGCGTTTTTCTTCGTAACTGGTCGTTCCCATTGTCTTCCCCTATACGACCTGCCTGCTCCTAATCGAACCCCAGCAAATCAAAAATATCCCGATCTTTCATTGCTTCACAGACGAGCGGGTCAGTGCCTGCCCACAGTGAAGCCGCCAGCCGCATATATTCCTGCTGCACTGCCAAAAGCTCGGGTGAGTCCTCCATCTCGAACAACGTCGCCTTCTTCAGACGGCTCTGCCGGATCAAGTCGAGGGACGGAATGCGCGCCATCGTCTTGAGTCCGACGCGCTCGTTAAATTTGTCAATCTGGTCTGTGGCATCGGAACGATTGGCAATCACGCCGCCCAGACGCACGTTGTAGTTCTTTGATTTGGCCGCAATCGCCTGCACGATGCGGTTCA
>SYFN01000170.1 GCA_005800405.1 Burkholderiales bacterium | reverse complement strand
TGCAGCGGAACAATCCGCTTAAAGCGGATAAATTCGCAGCGTTTTTAACAAACTTTTAAAATAATTGCCCAAAAATTAGGCAGTTCAAAAATTGCTGAGTAAAGTTCCTTGTAAAAGGGATTTGTTCAGCGCTTCCCTAAGCTAATGATTAGGCTTTTAACTGGAAGTTGCGCATTGAAAGCCTGAAGATATTGCTTATTCCACTGCGACGAAGTCCAGCCCGTGCGCGCGTAGGTGACGCATTCCTTACAGAAATGGGAAATACCCACCGCAATGCTGTCCCCGATGACCAAACATTCGAGCATGTTTCATCTCCCTAAAAAACAATTTATCGCGCGTAAAATTAATGAGGCTTAAATCGACAACGCTGTCGACATTCCGCCCGCCGCGACAGACATGGCAATTCACGTGCCAGTAAAACGCCAGGGTGCCAGAATATTATATAAATAGCAATAAAATAGGTAGAAAGCTTGATTATTCGTTGCACCAAAAATCAGGCGACCAAGTGCCGGCTGTACGCCCCAGCCCACGAGTGCGGCGCGGCGATTGGACATGGGGGACTTGGTGCAGCTTCCTCGGAGGCAAAGTTTGCGGTGGTATTGGATCAAGGCATGCCGCAGAACCGTCGATGCGCCGGGAATCAGGCTTTTTCGCTTGCGTGGCAGGTCGTGCAGCGGGACGTGTTCGCCGAAGATAGTCGGCCGGTGCGCTAGCCTATAATGCTGAGTGATACATGATCAAAACTGCAGAGACGTTGAATAAATCCCCGTTTTATGGCGCGCTAGTGTCGCCGTGCGACGCGGGGACAAGCATGGGCAAGTGCGCGATGCCGTTGTTCTCGCGACAAAAGTTTCCAGGTTTATAAAGAACCTACCTCGTGAGGCCGCGAGCGCCGTTGGCACGACTTTGTCGTGCGTCGGTACTGCCTGCGGTACTGCTGCCTTGCCATCGACCTCACGAGGTAGGTTCTTCATCAGCGTTTCTTCAGACTGCAGCATAAACGGTTGTCCCGGCGACCACCCCCTTGAGATAGCGGTCAACATGCAAGACAAAACAAAAATTTTTCTGCGGCTGGCTGTGGTCTTGGGCGTGGTGCTGGCGCTGGTATTTTTGCTGAAGGCACCTTCGCGGGAATCTGCCGTGGACGAAGCGCCGCGGGCCGGCGAAGACCTTACCGTGAACTCCTTGGCTGCCTTTAATCTATCTCACGTGAAATATCACGAGACAGAGGCAAAAAACCGGGTAGCTGCCTGCATCAGCAGGCGCTACAAAATTACCTTGGACGCGGCAAGAAAAATCACGGAATTGGCTCAGCAGGTCGCTGCTAAACATGATCTGGATCCGGATTTGATTCTGGCCATCATCGCCAATGAGTCCAAATTCCACCCGCTTCTGGTCAGCCCCGTGGGCGCCCTCGGTCTGATGCAGATCATGCCCAATGTGCACAAGCGCAAGCTGGCTGCCTATGGTGGAGAGAATGCGGCACTCAACCCGGAGGTCAACATGTTGGTTGGGGCGGGCATTATCAGCAGTTTCATTCGGCAGACGGGCTCTTTGGATGGGGGTCTCGCGATGTACGTGGGTGCTGGCTTCGATACCTCGCATCCCTATGTCTACAAGGTCAAGTACGAATTGGAGGTGTTCCGCGATTGTGCGAGAGGTATCACTCGAAGCACATTCGATCCGTCTGGATCCAGACCTGCCAAATCCGGTGCCTATGCGTCCGAGGCGGAATCGTCGGCTGTCGCTGCAGATGCCGAAAAATAAGTCGCCGATACGCCAGTTACAATCGGCACTGCAGGACACCAGCCAGATCCCTTCAATCACTGCATCGCCGCCATCCTGCCCCATCTGGAAAAGTGCTTACCTGCCTGCCCCTTCATCCCCGACGGACGTCTCGGGCGACACGGCGCCTGGCCCATTTGCTTCGGTTTTCCACCCAAGACTCGTCGCCAGTTCCTGCGCAAGACGCTGATAGCCCTTGACGGTGAAATGCGTCAGGTCTTTTGACATCAGCGAAGGATTGGCCAGTAGCCACGCGTAGGCGGAACCTTGCCCACCCATGGCGGTCTGCATACTCCAGACTTTGCACGAATAGAGCGCTCCTACCTCTTTTTGAATAGTCGCTATCTTTTCGTGGATGGCAGAAAACCTCAGCAAGTCCACGGCCGGGTATCCATGGTTCAAACGACCGCTTGGTGTGACCTTGTGTCGATTTTTATCTTTCTTTGCTTTTAGGTCTTTGCTTTTGTGAAGCTTTTTACCCTTGCGTGTTCGAGGTACAAGAGTGCCCCGATCACCAGGTGCAATCAAGAGGCATTCCGATTGCGGGAACACTTGCCTAAAATTTCTCAGCGACTGCTCAAGTGTCTTTGCATAGCCGGGGGCATCAAAGGGTAGGGCATTACCTTCGTTGGTGCCGTATTCCAGCATGACAAGATCATATTTTCTGTCTTTGAAATACGCCGAAAAATATACGGGATCCAATTGCTGCCATGCGCGGACTGTTGCGCCAGGTATGCCAAAGGAATCCAGCGTAGCGACTGGAGTCTGCCGAAAATTCCAAAACATGCCGTTAAGCTGCACCGGCATCTCGCTCACACGAATTTTCAGCAGGGATATTGGACGATTGCCCACAATCGTCAGAGAGCCAAAGCCCTGGGCGCCATCCAGACTAATTTTGTTCTCCGGACCCTCATCGACACTGATTGAGATACTGCCGTTACGAGGTGCCTGGTGAAAAAACAGCTCGATGCTGTTGACGTCTGCTTCGCCAGTTTCGTTACGCAAATCAAACCACAGGTAGGCCCCAGATTCACCCTGCAACACATTCAGTCCCACGCCAGTCGGTATACCGCTATTGCGCGCGCCGTAAGCCAGTTCCGATTTCCATCGGTCCATGCAGTGTCGGCGCAGGGGTAGGTTGACGCCCGCTTTACCCATTGTGAACGGAATAAATTGGGTTCTTGTTTTCAGACCCTGTGACAGAAAAACTCGCTTCAGCTCAGCAGAGAAGGACCCTGCCGCCAAATGACTATCCCCCCAGATACCAACGCGTATTGCTTGTGATTGGGCGCCACCCGGTCGCGTGGCCACCGACGCGTTCTGCGACGTGTCCTGTGCGGACGCGATAACTTTCCCGAGCCCTGTGGTCAGTATGCCCAGCTCATCAAGTTCTTCGGCATCGGGAGGTTCCATGATGTCTTGGCTCTGTCGCGACGGCGCTGGGTTGATCGTATTCTTGAGTGGGCACTGTAGATCGCCGATGACCGAGCCTTGCTGAAAAATGAAATATCTCCCCGGCTCAATCGCCAGTGACGTGAGGGGCGTACATACCACCGCCAGCACTACAGAGTAGGCACCGCGATTGACTGTGGCGTGAGCTCTTGCGATCAACGATTGAATCAGCATGGTTGACAGGCCTGCTGTATAAATCCTATTGGTGCGCGTGGATATGGTGTCATCTCAATTATCAAGGGAAGGATCGATAGTTTTTAAAACAGCTGCAGCGATTCTCTGCAAGCCCTGGGAACTGAAATGAATCCCATCATCAGCGCGAAGGTTGATTTTTTTTCCTTCTGCATCTATCATGTAGCGGACATAAGGCTGGTCCAGACGGCCAATGAGTGTTTCGGTGGATATAAAATGAAAGCCATATTTTTCCATGGTACGTCTAAAAATCGGATTTTGAACAGTGGCACCTCGATGTACCCGCGCCTGTTTCATTGTTGGTAGGCCAATCCAAATCAGATGTACTTTTTTTTTCTTCGTAAATTCGCAGATTTCGCTGACTCTTGCAATGTAGCGCGTCTCCCATTCTGCCGATGGAAAGCGAATCACTTGTTTATTTTCGTAGATATCCCAAGGATCATTGGGCCCCAGAAACACGGCCACTGTCGTCAGTTTATGCTCGACTATTTCTGCTTTTATTTTTTGAACCCAGTCCAACTGCCGTTTGATGCTCAATCCCGTGCTTTGCTGACTCTCGTCGCGCAGTAGCCAGCCAGGATGTGACACTTTCAGCCGGCGAATGACAATCGGCGCTATCCCCTGCATCATCGAATCGCCTGCAAACAAGATGCGTTGAACGCTTGGTCTGCTCCATTCTGGAGCTGGTATCTCGGCTCCGGAGTTCAGCGACACCTTGGCAGCGTCGTGTTCCGGATGGGTGGTGGACGTCGTATGCTGCAGCAGGTAAACGAGCAACGGCAGCAGTATCGCCATCACCAAAGCGATTATTCGATTTTGATTATTTGGTGTGGGCATCAATCATACGCAGGGTGTTAAATTTAATTTAGTAGCTTGCGAACGCGCTTGTCATCGTTGGCCGCTGACACCGCAAGGCACCACCTTCAAAGTTTTATTGATCTCATTAGTTATTGGAGCTGGCAGGCCGGATACGCGCAAAATCTCTGTTGTCATTGCTCGCACTCCTTTTTTTGTCAGATGGATATGGTCTTTCCCAAAATATTCTTTATGGCTTTGTCCAATAGCGCGCCAGTCAATCAGTTTGACGTTTGTAAATTCCTTGCTTAGATTTTTGAATAACTCGTTATTCGATTTTTCCCAGCGGCGCGGCGCTTTGACATTGATGAAAACAACCTGGTGTACATTGGAGAGCAGCGTCATTACTTCTCGAACTTGTGATTCATACAAATAGCCATTTGTACCGAGATGAATGATAACGATATCAGCCAGTTCATTTCTATCTTTCATCTCCCGCAGACGGCTTAATCCATCCTTGCCCTGACGGCCAATCGCTGCATCAATTTCCAGGCCTTCCACCTTCTTTGCCAGGTGATCACTTGCGCCTAGCAATACGGAATCGCCGAGTATGGTAATCAGTGGTTTTGACTTGACAGAAAATTTATTTGATACAGAGCGAATACACGCAGCACGCATCTGCTGAGGTGCAATCTCATTGTGAGTAGGCGAGTCACTCGGCTGTGAGATGTCGTCGTCGGTCGAGTTGATCAGCGCACTATTGTTTTGAATGGGTGCGGGACGTATTTGTATTGTCAACACTGCTGATGCAATACCGAGAAGACACAATGCGTAAAATCCGTAGCGTTGGGTGACTGGCCATCGAAAAACGTCGCCTGTTCTGACCGGATTCTCAACCAGCTGGTATGAAAGCTCTGTCAGTATCAGCGTGAGCGTCAGGCGTATCGCCGCCTGTACCCACGCGTTATCCGATAACTCGAATTCGGGACGTAGCAGGGCAAAGACAGGCCAGTGCCACAAATACAGTCCATAGGATCGTTTGCCCAGCCAGGCGAGTGGACGAATGCTCATCCAGGCGGACAGTGCACTATCTTTTCGCGAGGCAGCGAATACGAGGCCAATCGAAAACAGACAAACCCAGAAAAAACCGCCCTGATACAAGCCACGATCATACTCTGTCACGAACAGCATCGCCCATAGCAGAGCACTCAGGCAGAAGACGCCCAGAAAATCACTCACTGCGCCCGTGATCTGGGTCCTCGGTGACGTATGTGCTTGCCAAGGATTCCAGGCAGCGGCCAAGGTTGCACCCATAAACAAGCCCATGGTGTGCGTATCCGTTCCCAGATAAATGCGGCTAGGATCTTGCGACTGGGGATAGCCGGACCGAATAGACAGGTAAATCATCCACGCAGAGCTCAGCAAAGCGAGAGCAGCAGCCGTGAGCAAAACACCGCGCTCGCGAAAGTAACGCAGTATCACGATTAGTAGTAAGGGCCATACGATATAGAACTGTTCTTCGATGGCCAGCGACCAAAGATGCTGTAACAGAGCAGGGCGGCCGGACATCTCGAAATAGGACTGTTCCGAAAAGATTTGCCACCAGTTCGAAAAATAAAAAAGTGCAGGCAGCAAATCGGAGCGCGTGCGCCAGGCAGCATCCCTGGCGATCCAATCGGTTACCAGAACACAAAATACAAGCAAAACCAGTACCGCAGGAAATAATCGACGTGCTCGCTTCAGATAAAAATTACCAATGGCGATCGTGCCATTTTTTTGAAATTGCCGGATTAACTGGGCTGTAATCAGAAAGCCCGAGACCGTGAAAAAGATATCGACGCCCAGAAAACCCGAAGCAAACAAACCGGGAATATCCAGGTGATACAAAATGACGGCGAGTACCGCGAATGCACGCAAGCCCTCAAGGCCAGGCAGATAGTCGGTATGTTTCTGCTGGTGCGTCACAGCGATGCTCGGAAAATGCAGACCGCTGATTATATGGAGTAATCAGCAGTTTTGATAAAGTTCTGACACGGTATTGTTATCTCATGCGTTTGAATATAAACAATTATTACCAAATTAATATTCAAGCGACAGTCAATGCATCGCGTTCTCGATCAGCGAGAGCAAGTCGGCATAATCCTCGACTGCCGTAAATTCGGGGAATTGGGCTTTGACATTGGCGGGTGCGTGAAACAAGAATCCCGTATCTGCGCTCGCTAGCATGCTGGTGTCATTGAAGGAATCGCCTGCGGCAATCACCCGGTAATTGAGTTGTTGGAGCGCCAGTACTGCGGCACGCTTTTGATCTGGAATACGAAGCCGGTAGTCGACAATCCTGTCATCCCTGACCAAGAGCGTATGACACAGCAAGGTGGGCATCCCAAGCTGCCGCATAAACGGTGCAGCAAACTGCTCGAAGGTATCCGAAAGGATCAGTAACTGGGCTTTCGAGCGCAGGGTATCCAGAAAATCCCTGGCTCCGGGCAAGGGTTCCAGTGTGCCAATGACCGCCTGTATCGCAGACAGGCTCAGCCCATGCTGATCCAGTATCTCCAGACGGCTGCGCATGAGCTTGTCGTAATCCGGCTCGTCGCGTGTCGTTCGGCGCAACGCCTCTATGCCGGTTTTCTCGGCCACAGCAATCCAGATTTCCGGTGTCACAACACCTTCCATGTCGAGTGTGACGATCGTTTGTTTCATGGGTTGTGCCAATGGTTGTTAGAAGCTCGCATTGCAGCAGAGCTATGTAGAGTCCGTCTAGGTGAATCGTAAAGCGCTCCGCCAACAGCCTACCCGTCCAGGCTTTTCGGGTCTGCCCGTGCCCGTAGTATCCGTACCACACCGTTTTTGCAGGATTTATTACCAATGTGGCAATCAAGATAAATTTTTTGAGTCAGTGAATGAGATAGCAGTCAAAACCTCGTATAGGGTCTGTTGGTACAATGAAAAGTAAGCAAAGTCTTGGACAAACCGAGCCGAGTGTTTTTTGTGGCTGCGAGAAATCCGCCCACCCGGATGATTTTCTGCTCATTTAAGTGCACAACCGAGCCTGCTGATTTGCCCTCGCCGATTTTTATAACTCCAACATGAATCCAAACTAAAAATAAAAATGACAGCAGCGCTGAGCAGCACAGCCGGTTTTGTTGCAGCATTTATTTTCGCACAAGCGGTTCAAGCAGCTGATACGACATCTATTATTCTGCCGACCAGTATTTTGGAAACCGCCACGCTGTTATCCGGCAGTGTATTGCCATCAGGATTACCCCCACAATTGAAAACCGAGCGGTGGCAAGGCTACTCCAATCAGGTATATCCAAACTGGAATCAGTACGTCGCGAAAATCGCCAATCCCATGATGGCTTGGTCACAGAAAGAAGCACCTGTCTTCCGCGAAACGGTTTTTTACCCTTTTTCTGGTTCCGATTTTTCTACGGTCTACCGGATTTATCCGAATGTGCGGCGTGATGTGATGGTGGCTGCGCAGCGCGCTTACCAGCCTATCGATCTGCGCACACTAAACCCGGCTACGCTGGATCACAGGTTGAATGTCCTGACTGCTGCGTGGGAAAATTACGGACGTAATGGATTTGTCGTGACCGAACATCTTGATCAATATATATCAGAACAAGATACCTTTGGGCGCCAAGACTGTTCTGGCAACGACATTGCAGCGTCGGCGTTTCATGATCAACGATGTCATCCCTGTCGTATGGAATGAGCAAGGGGGTATCATTGAATCGCTTATCGCCACCAAAGAGTGGACGTCAGTGCGCTTTAAACTCACTAAGAACGGCCGGCCGGTCGCATTGGCTTATCTGCGCATCGATCTATCCGACAAAGGTCTCCAGGCATCACCCAAAAATCATGCGTTGATCAAACAGCTTGCCTTTAATCCGGCTCTTTGCAAAGCTGCATCGCACCTGCCACAAAACAAACATCGTTCGATAACGGCTGATGCTGTAATAAATCCTGCTGCCTGTGTTATTCAGGATGAAACCGGTACCCATTACACCCAACTGGATGGTGGTTTCAGTACTCAGCTGTACGGTAACGTCGAGGGTACGCATCACGCCTTGAATCCGTATCAGCGAGATTTGGTGGCGTCTTTTGACGACTGCAACGATGTACGTCCTCTGAATTTCCGAATGGGGGTATTACAAAGACGGTACCTATGCGTTAATCACGGCGATCCGCAAAAAATAAGGCCCGCACGGTTTGGTTTCCTCTAATTACCTGCTGGCACTGCCGATACTGGTTGCACTCTATCTGCTCAGCCAATCTCAGATCACACGCCTGTGTCTGTTGCTGCTAGGTGGTGCCATCACATTGTGGTCGGATGGTTGGGCTCACTTCATTCTGATTCTGGTACTGCTGGTCGTGACCTGGTGGGGTGTGCTGCTGATTGAGCGCCACTACCCAGGGAATCGGAGAGCCTTGGGCTTATTGATTGCACTGGAAATTAGTCCGCTGCTGCTGCACAAATTCATCAAGGCAGATGTGTGGGGATTGGTTGATCCCGCCTGGCTGGAGGCGCAGGGTCTTACCGGATGGCTTCCGCCGCTCGGCTTATCGGTCATGACCTTTCAGGCGGTAAGCTACACCTTCGATCGCTACCGTCGACAGTTGGATACCAGCGCCTGGCCATACTATGCGGTCTACATGACCTTTTTTCCGCATCTGGCCGCGGGACCGATATTGCGGGCCTCGGATTTCGTCAATCAGCTCGTTCAACGGCATGAGGTGAGCAGCGACGATACCCGTGAGGGATTGTAGCGCATCCTCCGCGGGCTGGTGAAGAAGCTCATTTTGTCGGATGTCATTGCCAAAGCGGGCGTCGATCCCATATTCACGGATCCGGCCAGCTTTTCGTCGCTGGAAATTCAGATCGCGTTGCTGGCTTATACTTTCCAGATCTATCTGGATTTCTCGGGTTATACCGACGTTGTCATTGGTTCTGCCCGCCTTCTAGGCCTGCGCCTGCCCGAAAATTTCAATCGTCCTTATCACGCCTCATCGATTGCAGAATACTGGCGTCGCTGGCATATGAGTCTCTCTGCCTGGGTTACCCAATACGTGTATTACCCTATGGGTAGTGGCAGAGTCGAGCGATGGAAGATTTATCGCAATGTGATGATTGCGATTTTGCTGTTGGCAGTATGGCATGGGGTCAAGCTCAATTTTCTGTTGTACGGCCTGCTGCATGGCACGGCCGTCTGTCTGAATCGCTGGCTACGCTTTCAGCGTAGATGGCAGGCGTGGTCAGTAAAGCATGAAACGTTCATACAGATTTCCGGTTGGTTGGTGACGTTCAGTTTTGTTGTCGTTGCCCGGATTTTGTTCAAGACGCCGACGCTGGATGATGCCGCAGTTTTTGCGGTTTATATGTTTGAATCGGAGTTGTCGGGGTCACCGCGCTTTGCAATTATGTTCTGGGTTTGTCTGATCGCCGGTATTTTTTCCTGCTTTGCGCCTGCATGGGTAACGGAGGCGACACGTACAGCGTTCAAGCGCCAACATTCTTTCACTCAGGGCGTTATTTTTGGTGTGGTCTTGTTGACAGGTGCTTATCTGTCCGGTGGACAGGCACTGAATTTCATTTACAGGAATTTCTGACGATGCTTGCAAATGACCGACTGACTCCCTCCGTCCATGTGCTGGCGATCATGGCCGTGGGTCTGGTAACAGTACTGCCTAGCTACTACATCGCTGACATGGAGTCATTCCGACCGACGCGTGCCTTGGGCCCGGTGTTCTGGCTGCAGCCGGACAACCGATCCGCAGCGACCGGACAGAAATCTGTTCCCGAAGCCCCAAAGTTGCAAGCGCAGACCGCCTGTGAGCCGCCTCACGGCAACTCTTCAGAGGAAGTTGGCGCTGACAAGGCAGCTGTCGCTGCCGTATCAGCAATAAAAAACACTGACGTTTCACATTTATATGGCGAAGCGCATCTGACAAAATTTTTCCGAGTACTCAAAGAGCGCACGCAGGGCCCTGTCAGGGTGCTTCACTACGGTGATTCCACACTGGCAGGCGATGGCATTGCCAAAACTGTGCGCGCTCGTATGCAAGCAAGGTTCGGTAACGGCGGTCCGGGATTTTTTGTCGCTAGCATGGATCCACGCTGGATGCGCCGCGATGACGTGAGGGTCGATCGAACGGGTGACTGGAATGTGCAAACTATTCTTTTTGGCGGTAACAGTGGCCGCTACGGACTCGGTGGCGTCGTGGCAAAACCGAATGGCAAAAGTCAGATCCTTGTTTCGCCTCCCACGCCCAAGTTATCCATGGGTGAGCATGTCGAGTTGTATACACAAAAATCCCGGTGCGACGAAAAACCTGTATTCGAAATCAATGGCAAGAAGATTGACTCCGTCAAGCGCGTCGAGCATCAGGCTTTCGATCAATGGATTATTGAGGGCACAGATCCCGTGAAGCGGGTGACGATTACGGTGACCGAGCCGAATCTTGAAGTCTATGGTGCTGTTATAGAAGCGGCGCGCGGTATCACCTGGGAAACGGCCGCAGTGGTCGGTATTGCCAGTGGCTCCATACGACACTTCGATCCGGTGCATCTTGCCGAGCAAACCGCTGCTCGTAATCCAGACTTGATCGTCATCATGTTGGGTGGGAATGAAACCAACCATGGTGGTTTGATGACGCCGGAAGGACGCATCTACAAAGAAGGCTTCGCTGCAGCGCTCAATGTATTGCGTCAGGGCGCCCCCAAAGCGGCGTGCCTGGTGATGAGTCCGCTGGATCAAGGCATGCTCAACGACGATGGCCGAGTCACCTCGCGCCCGCTACTTGAGCGTATGGTGACGTATCAGCGCCAGGTCAGTTTGGATAACGGATGTGCGTTCTGGGACACATGGCAATTCATGGGCGGTCGCGATTCGTTCGCGCGATGGCTCTCGCAAGGCCTGGCCTGGACCGACCTCAATCATCTGACTGAGCGAGGGCTGCAACGTATCGGAAATGCTTTCTCCGATGCGCTGCTTCAGAGTCAACAGCGGTTTGAGGCGGGGCAGTGAGGATGAAAACAACTCTGGGCGTGTCATCTCTGTGGCTGGCGCTGGTGCCAGCCATCGTCACAGCTGCCGAGCCCGCGTCTGGCGAGACGACGATGGGAAGCTCGCATCAGATATTTAACGTTGCTGGGGGACGGGAGATGGATTTGCTACGTTGTGTGACATCACAAAAACAAAAATCCCCAGAGCGTCGCCCCACAAGTTCCCGAGATAATCACCAAAAACACGATTCGGTACCTGCAGGTATGGAAGAAGAGATCATGTCACTGAGTGAAGCAGAGGAAGCGGAGATGCTTAAAAAAGCGCTTGCGCCACCCAGGGCTGAAGAATTACGCTGCAACCTCCCAACATCGGTATGGATAAAAAAATTCCATGCCGCATTGTCTTCGGCGTCACACGATCGTATCGCGCGCGTCGGGATCTGGGGTGGCAGTCACATGGTGGCTGAATTTTTTACCGCTGAATTACGACAGGCACTGCAAGATCGCTATGGCGTCGGTGGTGCTGGTCATATCAATTTGCTCTATGGCCGCCCGGGATTGAATTTACCCGTGCGTGCTTTTTGTCGAACAGGTGAATGGCGCGAAGAACTGCCACCAAGAATGGTTGGCTCGACGAAAATGAACGCTGGTTTAGGCCTTTACACAATGACAGCCAATAAGCCCCATTCGTCTCTCGAAATTGATCTGCGATCCACCCGCGCGACATACCGGGCCCAGCACGTGGTGGTACATTTCTTGCGGCAACCCGAAGGCGGTACCTTCGAATTGATTGTCGATGGTGAAAACCTTGGCACGCTCGACACCGAGGGCCCGCGGGCGATCGGAGCCGTCGAGGTCAAGGCAATCATGCCGCTGTCCCGTATCGAGTTGCGCGTAACTGAAGCGAAAAGCGTGACACTGCTCGGTCTCTTTGCCGAGGACCATCAGGGTGCGGTATTGGATAATTTTGGTATTGCGGGTGCTGCCGGCAATTACTGGCGCAGTATTGAGCCCGAACTTCTCAGGGCGGCGGTGTCCGAGCGACCCTACGATGCAGTGATACTCGCCTACGGGACCAATGACGTGACCGGTGAACACTGGAATCCCGAGCGTTATCGCCAGGATTACCGTCAGACCTTGATTGCCATTCGTGCCGCATTGCCGCAGGCCGCATGCATTCTGATAACGCCAGGGGATCGTGCGACGCGGTTCTACGTCAAGAAGGTGGTCAAAGTCAAAGCCGGTAAAAGTAAAAACGTCAACAAGACACAACTCACCACCCATTACGATCTGCAGACTTTTCCTCAGCGGCACGCGCAAGCGGCTGTAATCCAGCGAGAATTGGGTGATGAGTATCAATGTACGGTGTGGGATATGTCGTTGGTAATGCGCGAGATGGGCGGCGCTTATGCTTTGATGAAGCGATCACCACCCTGGATGTCCAATGATCTGATTCACCTAACGCCTGCGGGCTATCGCGAAATGTCCAGACGATTCGTGACATGGCTGGAGCTCTGGAGTAGCAAAGCGCACTAGCGTGTGTAAAAGCCCGGCGGGCCAGCCGCCATGTATGATCGGATTGTCCGGGCTGCAAAACTGCCCGGGATTGAGACCGTCATGACCTAAGGTAGGAAATTGAGCGTCAGCCAGCTAGATACCGATCGCATCGAATCAGCGTCCATCCGTCGTCTTGTCGGATTCTTTTTCTTCGTCCTGTTCATATACCAGCAAACTGGGATCGCCGCCCCCTTATCTGACAATCTCAAGGAGAAATCTTTCATGACGTCTGATCGGGTCCATCTCAGCTATGTGACCGGTGGGTCCGGCGACATTGATCTGATTTTTATTCCGGGTTGGCTTATGCCCGCCCAGATTTTTCAGTCTCAGCTGGAATATTTTTCGAAGAAATACCGTGTGCATGCACTCAATCCCAGGTCACAAGGTACTTCCGATATATATTGTGGTCCGCGTCTGGCAGAGCTGCGCGCGCGCGATATCAAGGAATTCATCGCCCACCTAAAATCCAATCGCTTTGTTTTGCTGGGCTGGTCGCTCGGCGTGATGGAATCTCTGGATTACCTCACACGCTTTGGGCAGTACGGCTTGATGGCCTTGGTGTTGATTGATAACTCGATAGGCGAGGGAGACCCGCCGAAGGGGCGCAGGAACAAGCGCTCAAAAATGACGCAGGTGCAATTCACCAAATACATCAAGGAATTTGCTCGCACGATATTCAAAACGAAACCAGATACTGACTTTATCGACATAGTCGAGAAGTCTGGCCTGCGGTTGGCAAAAAATCCATCCGATGCCTTTGATATACTGACTAAGCCCTACGAGCGTGAATACTATCGTGACGCTATTTATGCCACGAACCGACCGATTTGGTATGCGGTTACACCGCGATACATTGAACAATCGCAGCGGTTTGTGGACAAGCATCCCCGGGGGCAAACGACAATTTATAGCGAGGCAGGTCACGCCTTGTTTGTCGATAAGGCAGATCAATTCAACCATGATCTGGAATCCTTTCTGCTGAACAGCGAGGAGGCCGAGAAAGTCAGCGAAGACTGAGATGCCTCATGCGCCCGATTTCGCCTTGTCCGGTCCGAGGCTGCCTTGATTAGGTTTTAATTTTTTTTACAACTCTCGCTCGTGGAGTCTCCCCCAGTGTTAAACCGGCCAAGCTTTTCGGGTTTTTAGCGCTTGCTGTGCTCCTCAAACTGCCTTAATTTCGCAGTGTTGGTCCGGCTTTGCGATACAGTATCGCCAGCAGTAGAGAGGATACATAATGAAAACAATAATTTATCTTTGGCTCAGCCTGCTCACTCTTGGCTACCAGTCGGCTGCACTTGCCTTCGACGACCTCCCGGCGTATGAGCTTGGTCATGAAACACCAGTCATCTTCAGCGACAAGCTGAATCTGCGCGTGCTGGAGGATGCCAATGGTCTTCAAGATGTTCATCAGATCATGGGATCGCCAGCAGCATTCAGACCTCCTGCGGATATTCAGCAAATCAAATCCGGTCGTCGCTATTGGGTTGCGCAGAAAATCAGAAGCCGCCTTTCCGAAGCCCTGGTTGTACGGATCGATCCATCGGGCTGGGAAACCATTCGCAGTCATTTGATCCGTGCCGATGGCCGCATCGAGTCATTGAAAATTTCGGGTGTTTTTTACGCGAGCCACAACCGGCTGGCAGATAACAATCCATTCGCTCCTGGTTCAAGGCAGATTGATAGTCAGTTCACGCGCTTTACGCTGCACGCCGGTGAAGAGGTATTGATTCTCACGCAGGTGGAGGCGAACAGCAATCTTCCTGCTAAAAGTTTCAGTCTCACCTTTTACGATGAGCTGAAATTTTCCGAAACGCGGCGCTTTGGCCTGTATCTCGAGGGCGGGCTGCTGGGTATTCTATTTGCGCTGGTCGTATTTGGATCATTTTCTGCCGTTAACAACAAGGACGGTACGAGTCTCGCCTACAGCGTCTGGATTATGGTTGCTTTCTGCCAGATCTTGAGTAATTCCATGCCCGAGGGTCCCAGGTTGTCCGAATTTGTAGCGGATGTCGAGGGTATCAATTATGGACATCAGAGTATCTACTGGCCCTTGTTCGTCAGTTTTGGCTATCTTCAAGCCATCTGTTACGCAATTTTTGCAGCAGCCTTTCTCAATGTCCGCGAGCACTTCCCGCTACTTCATAAAGCGGTCTATCTATATGTGGCAATCTATTTTGGTCATTATCTGTTTACGTCATTTGTGCCGCATGATTTATCGGTAAAAATTCTCTGGCTCCCGCTGGGTATGATCACCTTGCTGCTGCTGGTTTCTTTTTATACCGTTGCAGTCATCCGTTACCGTCAGGGCTTGCAGGTTGCTAAATTTTTCATGTATGCAATCGTGCCTTATCTGACGTTTCGCTCGATTTTTATTCTGGGGCTGGCCGGTGTGCCTTCGCCATTCTCGTTGCTTGAGCCTTCAGGTTTCGGTTTACTCATGCAAAATTCCAATACGGCTCAGGCGATTGGCTTGTGCTGCGAAGCGCTGATCATGGCGCTGGCAGTGGTCAGTCGTGCTCGCTGGTTACAGGAGCAGCTGGCGGTCAACCTAAAAGCGCAGCAGGAATTGATCGAGGGCCAGAATCGCAAACTTGAAGCGACAGTTGCCGAGCGCACTGCGGAGCTCGCTTCCCAGCACAAAGAGCTTGATGAGGCCCATCAGATGCTGGTGGGCTCGGTCAATTATGCAAGCCGTCTCCAGCGTGGACAATTGCCCCGTGCCTTGCGCCTTGAGGGACGGTTTGCCTCTTTTGATGTGATCTGGGAGCCGCGAGATACCATTGGCGGCGATTTATGGTGGGTCTCTTCATCGAAGCATGAAGGGCCTTTTGTATTGGCTGTCGCGGACTGTACGGGACATGGTGTGCCGGGTGCGATGCTGTCACTATTGGTGAGCAATTCGCTTGAGCGAATTTACGCGACAGATACAGATTACGATCCCGTCGCTGCTTTACAGTTACTCGATCACTACGTGCGTACCGGGTTGAATCAGGATAGGCCGGATAGTGAGAGTGACGATGGTTGCGACGCCGCTATTGTGCGTATCGATCCTGAACGGCAGCGACTTGAATATGCGGGCGCAAAGCTGGAACTTTGGCAACTGAAAAGTTCAGGCGAGGTGCTGCGGCATCCAGCGGCTCGTATCAGTCTGGGTTATTCGCAACGACTGACCGAAGATGATCGGCCTGAAATTCAAGTGATTGCGTATGGTAAGGATGATACTTTTGTGATCATCACGGACGGATTCACGGACCAAATTGGCGGACCCAATGATCGTCGGGTCAGTTATGGCTATCGCCGCCTGCAATCGGTACTCACCAGCAAGGCGAATGCCTCTGTGGCCGAAATTGCAAAGACAATGAAAGCCGACTTCGATTTCTGGCAGGGTACGAATCTGAGGCGTGACGATGTCACCGCTGTGGTGTTTCGTTTGTGATTCAGGCGAGTTTACGGAGACGCTGAGTAAGTTCACGTTTTGAGACGAGCCAGTGTGACTGAGCGACACGGGAACCGGCAAGATCAAGGGCTTGGTGTGGCCGCCCTTGTCACCAAAGTTTCTGGTTTTATTTAATCAACGCTTCTCTAGCGCGGCGCCACCCATCGATGCGCCAGTAAAGCCAGCCAGCAATCGAAAGATTGAGCAGATTCCAGGCGACGCCATTGATGAAGGCTGCCTGATATGAGCCCGTCAAGTCAAACACTTTGCCCGACATCCATCCACCCAGCGCCATACCAAACAATGTTGCAGTAATCACGGAGCCAACGCGCGCACCCGCCTCGGCCGGAGGAAAATATTCGCGCACGATGATGGCATAGGATGGCACGATCCCCCCTTGAAACAGACCGAACATAATAGAGATCACGTACAGCGACATCAGACCATCGAACGGAATGAACAAAAGCAACGCGACACCTTGTAAGGCCGAGCCCAGCAACAGCGTGCGTATGCCGCCGATTCGGTCGCAGATGAGTCCGGAGAGGAGCCGGCTTGCGATACCGAAGCCCAGCATGAGCGAGAGCATCTGCGCACCGCGCGCTGCTCCCAATTCGAGATCGCTGCAATAGGCGACGATGTGTACCTGTGGCATGGACATGGCAACACAGCAGGCCATGCCCGCGATGCAAAGCAGGATTTGCGCTTGTGTCAGGCTTAGCCCAAAAGGCCGTTCCGAGGTAAACGCCGAGACAGGATTGTCTGGTGCTGCATCCATCAGTGGTGGACGTGCTTTCATGCGCAATGCGAGCAGAATGATACTCACACCGCAAAAGCAGCCCAGAGCCAGATAGCTGGTGCGCCAGCCGAAGTGGTCTATGCCCCACTGCATTACCACGGGCCAGACAGTTCCTGCCACATAGTTGCCGCTGGCGCAAATTGCCACGGCAATTCCGCGACGTTTTTTCCACCACAGCGCGGTGTCGGCCAACAGCGGAACGAACATGGCTGAGCAACCGACAATGCCAAGCAGTGCATGGGCGAGCGTCAGACTTGCCAGGCCAGGTGAATGACTCGCCCACAGGAAGCCGGCCAGATTACCCAGTCCGCCGATGATCAGCACACGGTAAACGCCGAAGCGGTCCGCAAGCCGCCCCATGAGCAGGCTGCCGATGCCAAACGCAATCATCAGTGCGGAGTAGGGCAGCGACGCCCCAGCGCGGTCGCTACCGAATTCGGTCTGCGCAACGGGTAGAATCACGACCACCACATACATCGCCGCGCTGCCGAGGGTAACCAAGGCCAACGTATTAAGTAGACGCCAGAATGCGTAGCGCGAGTCGATCAGATCGGGGCTCACGGGAAGGCTCGAAATAGACATGGGGCAGCAGGTTAGCATGGGCGTCGAACGGACCTCTGGAAAATGCGCCTGCTGTCGATAAGTACGCGGCAAGGTAGCTTCTTGCAAGGTCTCGCGTTGCCAGACTGGAGGGCTGGGGTCGTTACACGATCAACCAGCAGGTGTATCAACTTATCGAAGAGGCAATCATGATGATTCAGTCGCCACTCATCGACAAAGCGAAAGCTTTTCGGGCCGGGAAGTTAGCGCTCCACAAGCCCCAGGATGAGATCGGCGCGGCCTGTGTCGCCAATGCCGAAGATCTTGCTCGTGTACTCTCCGAAGAGGCGGGCGAGACCGATACCTTTTTGCTCGCGAGCGCGATATTGCATGACGTTCTTGGGTTCAAAGAAACTAACGAGGCGGAGCTGGTGAGTGTGTTTGGCAGCGAGATCGCTTTCATCGTCGCTGAGGTCACCGATCACCCCTATTTTTCACCGGTTACCCGCAAGGCGCTGCGACTGCGTTCGGCATCGCATTTATCCCGTAAGGCCAGATTGATCAAGCTTGCTGAGCTCATCGAGACCGTGCGCACGCTCGCCAGTCCCATCGCACCTAAAGCTTGGTCCGATCAGCACAAGCTCGAATACTTTGATTGGGCAGAACGTCTGGTCCAAGCCATGGGCAAGACCAGTTCCACCCTTGAGGCGGTATTTTCCGCAGAAATCGAAGGTGCTCGTCTGAAGGTCGGCTCGCGTATGGGCATGGTAGTTTGATCAGGACATCTGAATCATCAATCCCGCGGCGCCTGCGTACCGAAACGCGTTGACCTGAACCATTTTTCAAAGACATCAGCCTGATCTTTGTAGCCGCTGAAATTGAGCGCCTGAAACTCCGGGATAGTTTTTGTTGCTCGGGAATTGAGCCAATTTATCAGGTGCACCGAGCGACCCGTGGGGTCAATCTTTGGCAGGCGCTCCGGTGTGAAAGTTACCGGTACAATTCGCACCGACTTGAACTTGCCGCTGGGCTCAAACAGCATCTCGGGAAACGCGGAGACATTCGCCAGATTCTGCACGCTTAAACCACCGGCGCCGATAAAATTGCCAATCGAATGTAATACCGCCACCCCATTGATGCACTCTGCTGCGCGTACCAGATGCGGGCCATGAGCTATCAGTGCGCCTGCGCCAGCTTTGATCATTGCAGTAGCAAATTTTCTGGCGTTGCCACGCTGCTCACCCAGGAAAACTTCATCTTCATTGGTGATCATTGCATAGGCATCGCCTTCGCCGCCCAGCTGATAAAAAAGAATAACCAGATCGCTCTTGGCGCGAACCTCAGTGACCAACTTGGCTGTTGCCTCGATTTCCAGTACGTTGTTGTAGACAGGATAATGCGCAAGCGCGATCACGCCGATCTTGATACCTTTGACCGGTCGAATCACATAACTACCTTTGAGACCGGTGTGTTCGATACCTTCGGCAGTAAGGTGTCTTTGCGTATCAGCGAAGCCAGTGGGACCATGGTCCTGCGCATGATTATTTGCAATCGACAAAATATGAAAATTCGCTTTTTTCAGAACTTGAGCGGTTTCGACAGGATAGCGAAAAGCGTAGGAGCGGCCCGGCACATAAGGTTTGCGCGGCGTGTTGGCATCCGTGATGGGCCCTTCCAGATTGCCCAGTACCAGATCTGCCTTGGTCAGCAAAGGCATGAATTCCGTGAAGGCATTCCGGTTGATTTGAGGATTTTCCGAGAACACAAGATCACCTGTCGCCGCCAGACGTATGTCGGTTGCCATCGGATCAACCGACATGCTCGAGCAGTTCACAAATTTTGGCAAACCGTCTTCCATCAGCGCCTCTGCCTGCACAGCAGGCGTCAAGCCTATGCTGGGTATCATCAGAGCGGCGAGCAGCATGTGTCGGACAGAATGTGTTCGGTGGCGTGGATATGCGTTCATGGGATCAGTCAGTAAACAATAGAAAAATTACGAGCGCGTTACTCATGCAGTATGCGCACCGCATAAGTGAATCGATGGCGATAGTACGAACTATCCATGCGGCTCAGGGTCACACGAGTACCCGGCATCGGCGCATGAATGAATTGAGAATCGTTGATATAGATACCCACATGCGTGAACTTGCCACCACGCGTATTGAAAAACACCAGATCGCCAGGTGCGAGGTCTTCACGGCTGACACGCGATCCCAAGCGCGACATATTTACGGGCATCCGGGGCAGCTTGATACTCAGCGTGTGAAAAAAGATAAATTGTACAAAACCGCTGCAATCAAAACCGGTCTGTGGTGATGTGCCACCCCATCGATAAGGCATGCCCATATACTTGCTGGCTTCAGACACGATTGTCATGCCTTTCGATAGCGATTCTGTCCGCGTCTCTGGAGATGCGGTAATCGCGGCCTTGGTCGCGACGGGAGACAGTACTCTATCCGATGATGGCGCTTGAAGATTTACTTCGGACCTCGACTGTGGGGCTGACGCATCCACTGGCCCGGCCCATGCGAGGCTTTGAACCGCCACGGTGAAGCTAGCCAGTGAGCTGCAAATCTTCAGCAGAAATGACATTTTTGTAACAGAAAATATAAAATTGTAGGCGACTGTAGTCTAGCTCAACGTATCAGCATAGTCAGATATTAATCACACCATGAATCCGGACAAACCTATGAAAATTGGCGCAGTGTTGCTGGCGGCGGGTGAGGGCGCTCGTATGGGGTCGATGCCTAAATCGCTGCTTCGGCTGCAGGGAAGCCCCTTGATTCACCGACATCTGATGGCACTGCGCGAGATTCCCTTCGATGAGCTTGTCGTGGTCACGGGCTATCACCATGAGCAGATCGAAGCCGCGATCAGTTATCAAGCGGTACGCTTTGTAAGAAACCCCGAGCCACAGCGCGGTCGGCAATCCTCGGTCCGCTTGGGTGCTGCTGCTTTGGGGGGTGAGTTGGATCTGGTCATGGTCGTGTTGGCAGATCAACCGTTGATTGACCCTTCTGATCTGAGAGAGTTGATCAGGGCCTTTGCGAAGCGCCCATCGGGTACCGGTGTGGTTTACCCGGTAGTGCAAGAGCAGCGTGGAAACCCTGTCGTGTTTTCAAGTGCATTGATCGAAACGATGCTGCGTAGTGGTAACGACGCTGATTTCAGACGATATATCGATGCGAATCCCGCGGCGGTGCATCGGTACGAGACGTCCAATGAACATTTCATTATTGATCTCGATACCGCAGAGGATATTGCGGCGTTCGAGCAGCGGACTGGTTGCGTGCTGAGCTGGTCGGATGGTCTTACATAAAAAAATAAAAATAAATAATGATCTGCATGCGACGAAGTCCGTCAGTGCGGCCGATCTGTCGACCCGAGCCATCGTAGATCCGATCGCCATCGATGCGCCCCATAGCATTACCAGAGCCGCTGTACAAACGCTCACCATCAATACGACCGATTTGTCGCCCCGACCCATCGTAAATGCATTCACCGTCGATGCGACCTATTTGTCGGCCTGAACCGTCATAAATCTGCGGACCATCTTGACGACCAATCTGGCGGCCAGAGCCATCGTAGTAACTGTTGCAATCGACGCGTCCGATTTGTCGGCCACTGCCGTCATACAGGCGCTGTGCCTGCGCCAATGGGGTTCCTGTTATTGCGCACAGCAATAACAGCATCGTCAGATACTTGATCATGGTTTTCCTGGCGCTACCTGAGTACCCATCCCGCGAATGCGGCGCTGCCTCTGGCTTCGTAATCTGTTCTGATATTTTGAGGTATCACTTTAGGGATGACGGGCACGTAACTATAGGTCTCGCCCTGAGCGAGAAACCCTTCGCCCCAGGCACCGCACAAGACGGTTTCTTCTATGATGTAAGCGCGACGGTTTGGATAGGTATCCTTGAATTCTTTGAGTACCGTGTCTCTCCGATGCAGAGCCTCATCTGACGTTACGCTGTCTTTTTTATCGAGATATTCCTTGGCGAACAATTCGGAGAAGATCGTTTCCGCCGTCTTGAATCGGGCTTGATGTTTTGGATCGTTTGCAGCAGTTTCAGCAAGTACCGAAAAAATGGCCCCACAACGAACCGACTGTGTGGCTATTCTGGATTCTTGTGCGTGAGTATGAGTTGAAAAAATGGACAGGTACATTCCTGTCGCTAACCCGAGTGAAATTCTCATCCCGTTCATTGCGTCCTTTCTTGCCGGGCCAGGCATGATGATGCCGGTATATGAATCGACCCGATTATCTCATGAGGGCTGTGTCAGATCGCCATAGCCCACTGCTGACTTTTTGTTGGCAGACGACGATGCTGTGTAAGATAGGTACGTAATCGAAGCTTCAAAAAATTAGGTGAATTCAAGGACGAAGTGCAACTTTGATTAATGGGTTGGATGGCTGAGGTGCATTAGTATCAAAGCCTTTTGACCAGCCAGTCGAAGAAGCACATGACCTATACACACCTCAGCCAAGCCGAACGTTATCAGAT
>SYFN01000169.1 GCA_005800405.1 Burkholderiales bacterium | reverse complement strand
TCCCGCAGCGCAGCCAGCGCCACCTTGGCTTTGAACTTGGGGTTAAACACGCGGCGGCTACGCCGCCCGGATGATTTGCTCATGATGGCCTCCTGCCCCGGCACCCTTGCCAAGGCTAAAAACCCCAATAATGCACTTATCCGACCTGTCCAGTTTTGCCGAGCCACTTCTAGTAAGCCATTACCGTTTGCTTTGCCCACGCATTTTGCGAGGCTGTACGCCACGATATTCACCACCCAACGCAACGATATCGATACCGACGAAAATCGGCTCAGCGCCGCCCTATGTCTTCAACGAATGGCCAATGAAATGGAACCGGAACAGCCTAGCCTGGCTGCCGAGCTACGGTCGTTCGCGTCGCGTCCCTAATCTCAGTCGCTTAAACCGTCTAAGCTGCGAGGTGACAGCAGAAGCGCCAACCCACGACCGCAACACCGAGCCGTGCGGAAGCAATCAAATGATCGGTAGTCGTCACCGAAACAAAAGCACCACCCAAAGCAACCCCAGTAGACTGACCTAAAAAGAAACACGCCACAAAAGCGGCCACTGTTGCGCCGCGTCTTTCTCGCGCCATTTATGTCGCGTTGATTTGCAACGTGTTGTGCACCATGTAGAACTCCAACCCGAAACAAAGACAGGCGGGCAACGTCATCCACTCGAGCGGTGAATAGGCGACAACCAATAAAGCTAAACCCACCAATAAGCCCCCGTATCTAGTCAAGCCGATTTAACCGAGTCGCCGATCTAACACTCGGGAAACAACAGCAAATATCAATCCCCCAAATCCAAACAACGTGACCATCGCGCCGGCCGATGCGAGCGAGAGGTTATAAATCGTATGCAAATGCGCTGGCAGAAAAGTGAGTGCTACAAAGACCAAACCTCCCTCGATAAATACAGTCAGCAACACCGTGCGCGCCCACCGAGAAGAAAAAACCGAACTAAATTCTAAAATAAGTCGTGATGAAACGCTACCATCAGCCTTATGAAGTACTCGCGCATTTTCCGGGAGTACCCGGTTTAAATGAACGAGATACCAACCAATAATAAAAAGCCAGCAAGCAATCAGCAAAAAAGGTGATCGCCAATTCAGATAATCCGTACACCATCCACCGATTAAACACCCGTCGATAATCCGAGAATTTGTCCAACCAACAACCGCGCCAATACGGATTGTCTTTCTTCATAAGGAATCACATCGCCAAGCCATGCCATCGACAACGGAATGACTGCGGCGGCCGTTGCACTGCCCAAGCCACGAGCCATCACTAAACCCGAGAAATCAGTCACAAGTCCACATAACAAGGCGGTTGCCGCGCAAGCGATGCAGCCCCACGCAATGACCAGATATTTTCCATAACGATCGCCTAAGGGGCCGAAAAATAACTGAGAAACGCCATAAGAAAACCCAAAAACAGTGACCACCCAAGCAGCCATTCCCTAAAGCATGGAAAAATCCACTGACAGCCGAACCAGCACGGGATCCCCAACACGCATCGACATGCCGCTCCCAAAGGCTGCAGCGGCCAAAGCAATCATCGCCCTTCGCAAAATAAAAGTATTCGATTGCCTTGACGACCCGGAATTCATAAGCGATTCTTTTAATAGCGACGACGGTCAGATAGCTACAGGGGGCGGCTTAACCCGTTACCACTTTGTGTAGTAGCGCTGTTAAGCCTGAAACGTGGACTTGAAAAGTCAAAACCAACCGGTTTTTTCGGATTTTCATTAGGCAGAACCTGTAAGACCCATATTTAATGGCGACCAAGCATGGCAGCATAAACCAGAGCACCACATAATCAAGGGCTTACCGCACTGAACCTAGCTGAAAAAGCGACCTGTTTTATTCAACCGCCGCGTTGTTAGGTTTTATTACTCCGAACTTAGTTGAAGCCTGAAATTACTTTCGAATCTGCGACACTCGCCGCTCGTTGGATCAATAAAAGCCAATGACCTAGCAAGCAACTTCAGAGGTGCAGAAAAATCGTCCGTACCAGCGGGTAAGGGTACTGGATAAAAACGATCATTCAGGATGGGTATGCCAAGTGAGTTCATGTGAACCCGTAACTGATGCATTCTACCGGTGCGAGGATACAGGCGATAAAGTGCAAGCCGACCACGCCTTTCAACAAACTCAATCGATGTAAACGCATTTGCTTCAGCTTCAATTTCGCGCATACGAAAAAACTGATCATTACGAACAATGCAGCTACGGATTTCTCGAGGAAACGACATTGATTCACTAAAAGGCGCGACCGCCTCATAAATCTTCGTGACTTTTTGATGTCTGAATAAAGACTGCCAAAGACTACGCGTCGAGGGATCAACGGAAAACATCATCACCCCAGCGGTTTCCCGGTCGAGTCGATGAATGGGCGTTAAGGTATCGATGCTTGTGCTTCGCTTCAGGCGAGCAAGTAGCGTTTCCCTTAAAAATCGTCCGCCCGGGGTCACCGGAACGAAATGCGGCTTATCAACCACCAATAACTGGTCATTCAGGAACAAAATTTTTTCATCAAAGGGTATGACGGATTCATCGCGGCGCTGACGATAATAAAAAACGCACGCGCCAGTGCGAAATGGGTTGTTTAGCGAAATTGCAACGCCCAAGTCATCAACCACCTCACCGCGCGACATGCGATCTGCCCAGCTTTCAGCACTCACCGTAGGAAAGCGGAACGCAAAAAAATCCCCCAGGGTTTTCCAGTGGCCGTGGGGAAGCCAGACTAGGCTGGGAGAAATACCGTCGCGAGTCGGGAGAAACGGGGTGCGAGACATGGATATCCAGCAAAAACAATCGCCCGCATATTAACCCACTGTCGCACCGCCCACGAAAATCTGCAGTCGAATTAATAGATTGCTTTTGGTAGACTGACGTTCTGCGGTAGCGCTATGTGTTGGCATTACTTGCAGGCCATTCGGATAGCTCGATCAGGTACGTGCGTTGCTCGGCTTCGTCCAGAGCCGTTGGGCCAACCATCGCCTTTAGAGTCGCGAGGGCCTCGGCAGCGGTGGGTCGTTTATTGGGATTTGGTTGAAATATCTCAACAAGCGAATTGGCCATGGCTTTGTCGGGAATTTCGTCGAGCCCCAATGCGATTGCCCAGGCTTGGGTGTCGGGCATGGCATCGGCTTTTAGAAACGCTTCTTGACCGTGCAACATCGCGACGTTAGCTCTGCCCCCCATGGTAGCTGGCTTAATCGGGCGTTTTTCACCAGTCAGCAGGCGAAAAATAAAGATCCCCAAAGACCAGACGTCGCCGTTGGTCGTCATTTCGAAATAATTTCTTTTATTCACAGCAACTTCAGGTGCCAATTGTGTCAAAACATCCACCGCCAACCCGTTAACGAGTTTTCCTCCAATAACACTGACTTGCCAAAGTTGCCGAGCTTTGGCACGCCATTTGCACAAATAAATTTATTCTCCGCTTTCAAATCGCCGTGCAGCATTTGCGCATCTTGATGTAAAACTTTTAATCCACTGAACAAAGATAACGCAACATATCTGTCCAGATTTTGCGGTTTTTTCAGATTATTCGGATCTTGCGCTATAAAAGCCTGTCGCTGCCTTGTACCGAAACGTTCAAAAATATTTGACAGATCACCATAGGGTGCAAATTCCATCGCCATGCTCAGCATCCCATCTTCTCCGCGAAACGCGCCATGCAGTGTCAAAATGTTCTCATTATTGATGATTGATGCAAGCAGGTGACAAGCGATTTCAGTTTACAAGGCAGCCGAATCTGCCGACGGCAAACTAGATTTGACACCGATTTTTTCACCATTGGTTGTTTCTGCCAACCTGAGAATACCTTCCCCCCTTCCGCAAGCGTCTTCCCTACTTCGTATGTATGGCTGCCGATGGTAATTTGGTCGTTCGTAATATCGCCGACCTTATTACCAATAAGCGCTGCAGTTGCTGCTTTGGCCATTGTCGAAATAAAAGCCTCTTTATTTAACAGCCATTCAGCGCCAGCCGCCGCCTTCTGTGAGTCAGGAATTTCTTTCAGCACCAACGGCATGTTCACATCCAGAAAAGATCGTATCGGCGCTTTGGTCTGAGATTCGAGTCCCATGTGGTTGCGTGGGTTTTGATGGGCAGCTGCCCATTTCTCGCCCAAGGATTTGCCTAAAATGTTGGCGCTACACTGAAGTCTGGTCGCTGTTTCAGTTTTGCTGGTACCCGCTTGGTTGTTAGCTAATGCGGCCTTGATATGTCTTCGCTGGTACTGAAATATTCTGCTTCGCGCAAATGGTCGATCAAGGCCCAACGAATTTTGCTGAGTTACGGGAAATTTATCGACAGCCACCATTTTATTCACGAGTATTGAAATCGCTTCAAACGCGGCTTGGCCATTAACAGACAGGCTGGATTTAAGTGAAGACCTTTCATTTTCATTCATCTGACACCAGCCAAATATGAAATTCAAAATCGCTCGCTGTTCAGCCGCAGACCCGCCTGTTTTCAGGACAGTCAGATCCATAGAAGCCCCCACAAATTTCTGAAAGCTCTCCAAGTCTTGGACCTTTCCGGATACCGAATATCTCCCGAGTAGTGATAGATCCTCCGAGGATAATTGGGTAAAAGCCACAAGCCCCGGTGTATTTTGTAGCCGGTATTGATCAAAACGATTTTTCAATGCACTACTGCCAGCATGAATATCCTTCGTATTGGCCGCGTTTTTAAAGTTGTCAATGGTTACGCCAAAATCCTTGAGTTTGCGGAGACTGACAGATTCGCCCTTGCGAATACCCAAAGACGCCATCACCTGATTGCCTTGGATGGCAGGGAACCGGGTTTGCACCGCCTCCGCTAAGGTGTCAAACGCCAACTCATTTTCCCGTTTTAATTTTTGAGGTGCAATGAGACCCAAAATTTTTTTGGATACAGCGATTCGCTCAAACAGTCTAGTGGCCACGGCGCCGTCAGATAAGGTGATGGTATTCGTAGCGAAGCCCGCATTTCCAGACCTTTGCGAAGGCTTTGAATCTCGTATCTGATTCAAAATCTGGCTGGCATTACTCCCGCTCATAGGTGGTGTTATGAGTTTCATGTTGTCAAACGCAATATCGCTGAAGAAAACGACTAAGTGCGCAGACGCTGATGACGAGTTCACCGGTTGACGATCATCAAAATCAATATGTGGCCGCCTAGGTGCCTGCGCTTGACAATTAAACGCTCAACACAGCGCCCTGTCAGAAACAATAAGCTGCAATAAAGACCTTTAATTAATCCCAAATTTTCTTACTTACAAAAATGGATAGTCTCCACAAGTTGCCGCTCAAGCGATCACAGTTCGCGCCTCGCGTCCTCAGCATCAACACGGGCGTCGTTCAACCCTTGTTTTTCAATACCGAAGCGAACGCACAGTTTGTCATGTCAGCTATCCGCAAAGCGCCCTTGTCAGGGCGGGTGATGGTGAACCGACTGGGCATTGCCGGAGATGAGCGTGCCGACATGAGCGTACATGGCGGTTTGGACAAGGCGGTTTATTTGTATCCTCATGAGCACTATGCGTTCTGGATAGCCGCGCGTGAGCGCATATTGCACCGTCAGGAGCCGCTGTCCTTTGGCAGCATGGGGGAGAATCTGACGACGGAAGGTTTGCTTGAGACCGAGCTTTGGGTTGGCGATAGCCTGGAAATCGGCGAGTTGCTGTTGGAAGTAACAGAGCCGCGCGCGCCTTGCTTTAAATTCGCGGCCCGGATGGGGTATCCCCAGGCCATCAAGCATATGCTGCAATCCGGGTTTACCGGTGTCTATCTGAAAGTGATCACGGCCGCCAAAATCACCGCGGCGGAGATCATTCGCGTACGACCCGGGCCGCGCGAAGTCAGCATTGCCGATATCAACCGTCAGCGTCTGAAGGGGCGCCAGCGGGGCTTGTTCCCGTAATCCGAGCCGCCGGCGCTATGCGTGGCACGCTGCTCCACAAGCGTCCCCAACCCGGCGGCCAGGGCAGTGCCCGTCCGTTGTAGGGCGCAACATTCGCGCGCAGTGGCACCACCGGTAATTGTGCCGGCCGCGGACCAGCGCTTTGATCCCATCCCAATGAAAATGTGTAATTCGGCAGCAGTGCATCGCAGACATCGGCAAACCATTGCGTATGGTCTTCGTCTCGACCCAAGGCACGCGCCAGGCCTTGCGGATCAAACTTCGCCAGAGCAGACAACAGTTCATGGGTCGATGCGTCTGGTGTGTCGCCCCAGCCCAGTACCGGATTCAAATTGTATTCAGCCCCTGACCCATACCACCCCTCGCGCCAGCTGCGCTGCACCCAGTGGCGCGGTCCCGTGAACAAGTGCCAGCGCCAGTGCAGCCCGGACGGTTTGGGCCAGCTGTACAAATACAGACGCTGATAGCCGGCTTTGTGAAGCTCGCGCATCATGCACATCAAGCGACCGTGTGGCATGCGATCTGGCGGAGCGCGGCGAAAACGTATGGGCTCGCCATCGGCGTGTTGTACCTGATCGCAGGAGAGGTTCAAATCCAGCGTTCGTCCCTCACCTCCGAAACGCGCGGAGATCCAGCCAGTCATAAGATTGACCGAGGTGATCACACCATAGCCGCGATAGCGGTGAAAAATGACGGTGCCAGGTGCAACAGGTTTCATCGTTCAGCACAACGAAAAGAATTAGAATAGATGTCAGTTTAGCGGTAAGCACGCTCTGTATGTAATCAGAATTTTTACCGCTAGGAAGAAGCTGAATAAATCCACGTTTCATGGCGAGCGAGCGCAGAGATGGGACGTGGGGGCCTGCAAAAACAAGGGCTTGTTGGTGTTGACCTTGCCACAAAAGTTTCCGGGGTTATTTAGCGCCTTCCCAGCAGTCATGAACACATAAACAAATGTTTGAAACTCCGCGCTTAATTCACCCGGACAAGCTGGCGCATCAAAGAAAACAAGCAAGCGAATGCGATTATGACAATAAAACATTGGAGCTCATCTTGAGCGCGCCTTTACCATGCGAGTCCATCTTGTCTCGGATGGCGGGCAGTCCGGTCGTTCCTCGCCTTGGCTGCTCAGCATTTTCGGAGTGAGTCCTCATGGGCCTCACTCCATTTTTTTGCCTCCGAGTCCAGTCGTGCGAAGTTCGGACTTCAGGCTATCATCTGAGCGTTTTTTTCAGGGTCCATGACCATGAGTCTGCGCATCATCGCAACAGGCGGTACCTTCGACAAACATTACGATCCACCCACGGGCAAGCTGATTTTCCGGGACAGCATTTTGCCAGAGGCACTCGATCGTGCACGACTGACTTTGCCAATGGTTTTCGAGCCCCTGCTTGCATTGGATTCGCTGGATATGCAAGACAGCCATCGTCAGCAAATACGCGAGGCTTGCGAGCGCGCCACCGAAGACCGGATCGTCATCATTCATGGTACCGACACCATGCCCGAGACCGCGCAAGTACTGGGTCATTCTGAATTGAACAAAACCATCATCTTGACGGGCGCCATGGTGCCCTACCGAGTTGCACGATCCGACGCCCTGTTTAATCTTGGCTTTGCGTGTGCTGCTGCCAATCTTGCTGCAGCGGGTGTGTATATCGCCATGAACGGTCAAATTTTCTCGTGGGATGATGTGATGAAAAACCGGGATCAAGGCGTATTTCAATTTCTGCGTTAGGGCAGCACTCGAGGCCCCCGTTCAACACCCGCATTGCCTCAGCTCGCGCCTAAGCCATAGCAAAAAATTAACCCCCCTGTTCCCATACTTCAGCGCGCGCAATCGCCCGTTGTTGATACTCGCCACGCGCATCTGCAGCCTCGATGTTGCGCTCACCATTTTTCAAAATCATGCATAATTTCTCGAAACAAAAATCCACGACGATCACATCCGGCACACCATGAACAATAAACATTGGACGTTAGGTTTTTTGCTCGCGAGCGCGCTTGCTTCAGTATCCGCTGGCACGTCTAGCGCATTTCCGCTTCAGCCCTTGGCTGACAAACCTGGCCCCATCGCGATCAAGGGCCATCGTGGCAAGGTGTTTTATGTGCCATCCACACTTGCCACGATCAAGTGGGGCTATTTGCCTAATGCAGCTGACGTACCCGTACTTACGGTACCCTCGGGCACCACGGTGATTTTCGATACCTTGTCTCACGAAGGATTGCTGGAGGACCAGGGCAGCAATCCGGCCCAGTATTTCGCCTCGAAAGGCGTGCAAGCGCATCAGGTTCTCAAAGACGCTATCGCAATCACTCAATCCGATTTGCCGCACGACTTTGTCAAGGATGGACCGCATATCATTACCGGACCTGTCGCTGTCGATGGAGCAGCACCGGGCGATGTTTTGAAAGTCGATATCGTGTCAGTGGTCCCTCGTGTTGCTTATGGCGTGATTTCCAACCGCCATGGAAAGGGTGCGCTGCCCGGGGAATTTCCCGAAGGCCCGAAACCGGAACCCGATGCGAGCGCGCTGTCCCCGGCAAAATTTCATAACGTCTCCGTATTCACCCCGATACGACGCAATCGTCAAGGGAAATGGGAGGCCGTAATGACGAATCGTCAGGGTGAAACGATCACCTTTCCAACCTCGCCTTTCATGGGGGTGATGGGTGTGGCAGCAGCAACGGATCAGCCCGTGCATTCCGTACCACCAGGCGTCTATGGCGGCAATATCGATGTCAAAGATCTGGGCGCAGGTACAACAATTTACCTGCCGGTTTTTGTACCGGGTGCGAATTTCTATACCGGTGATCCGCACATGGTTCAGGCCAATGGCGAGGTGGCACTCACCGCACTAGAGCACTCTATGCGCGCCACATTTCGCTTCACGTTATTGAAAAAAGGTGATCGGCGAATTCCGGCCGCCACGGGCTCGCTGAAAAAGCCGCTGGGTGAAGCACCGCATTACTGGATTGCGATTGGATTGAATCCGGATCTGGATGAAGCCATGAAAGATGCCGTCAGAGAAGCAATTCGCTTTTTATCGGAGGTCATGGGAATGGATCGCGCTGTCGCGTACGCCTACCTCTCGGCAGCAACAGATTTCAATGTATCGCAGGTGGTTGACCGTACCAAGGGCATTCATGCGCTCATACGCAAGTCGGATTTTAGGCGGGTGAAATCATCACTGAAGCCGTAGGCAAGTCGTGATTGGATAGAGTCGGTACTGTGAGAGCTGCCTATTTCCCGATGCAAAAACTGCTGAAAATCACGCCCAGCAAATCATCCGAGGTGAACGTACCGGTGATGCTGTTAAGTCGCTCCTGAGCCAGTCGCAGTTCCTCGGCAAACAAATCAAGGGCGCTGTCGCGTTGCGCTGCGAGCTCAGCGGCGGTCTGCAGATGGCCCTGCGCTGCACGCAAGGCAATCAGATGGCGTTCGCGCGCCAGATAGATCGATTCCCCGGTTTGCTGCCAGCCTGTGATCCGCAACAGTTCCTTGCGCAGTAATTCCATACCCGTGCGCTCTGCCGCCGACAGATAGATATGCGCGCCATCGTCTTGCTGATCAATGGTGGGCATGTGTCCGGAGAGATCGATCTTGTTCCAGATGCGCAGCAGAGGAATTTGATTAGGTAGCCGTCCGAGGATTTCTTCATCGGCGCGTGTCGGCCCGCGGCTGGCATCCAAGATGTGCAAGATCACATCGGCCTGTTCCACCGCGCTCCAGGTGCGCGATATACCGATACGCTCGACTTCGCCATCGGTCTCGGCCGCGGTGCGTATGCCGGCAGTGTCGATAATCTTGATCGGTATGCCCTCGACATGAATTGTTTCGGTGATCTTGTCGCGTGTCGTACCTGCGATGGGTGTGACGATCGCAACGTCATTACCGGCAAGAGCATTGAGCAAGGAGCTCTTGCCGACATTGGGCTGGCCCGCGAGAACGACCTTGAGGCCAACGCGCAGCAAGGCACCCTGCCCCGCTTGCGTGAGCACGGCATCCAGTGTTTCGCGCAAACACTGTAGCTGGCCGAGTGCATCGGATTTTTCCAGGAATTCGATTTCTTCTTCAGGAAAATCCAGCGTTGCCTCAACCAGTGTGCGCAAGCGAATTACTTGTTCAACTAATTGTTCAATCTGCTTTGAGAATGCACCCGATAAAGACTGCGTGGCCAGCCGTGCCGCGGCCTCGGTCGATGCATCGATCAGATCGGACACGGCCTCAGCTTGAGCAAGATCGAGTTTGTCATTGAGAAAAGCACGATAAGTAAATTCACCCGGGTTCGCCAGCCTGAGACCCATTTCTTTTCCTGCCTCAAGGCAGCGATTGAGCAGCATTTGCATGACGATCGGCCCGCCATGTCCTTGCAATTCGAGCACCTCTTCGCCGGTGTAGGAGTGGGGTGCATTGAAATAAATGGCGAGCCCGCGGTCGATCACGTTGCCATCGGCCTGAACAAAATCAAGGAAGGTTGCTCGTCGCGGGCTAAGCTCACGTTTGCCATCAAGTCGGCACACTGCATGAACAAGTACGCCTAACTGTTTGCCCGAAATGCGCACCACGCCGATGCCTCCTCGTCCCGGAGCGGTGGCAATGGCAGCAATGGGAGAGGTATCAATAAGCATGGCGAAAGTGTATACGGAATAAAAAAAATCCGTGACCAGCAGGTGATGGACTTTTTGGATGCTTAAAACAATCAGGCTTTACCTTGCCCCGATTGACGGGTGATTACCCATTGCTGTCCAATCGACAGCAGATTATTCACGACCCAGTACAGCACGAGGCCGGCAGGGAAAAAGAAAAACATCACCGAAAAAGCGATTGGCATGATCATCATGATCTTGGCTTGAATTGGATCAGGCGGTGTGGGGTTGAGCTTGGTTTGCACGAACATGGATGCGGCCATGACGACAGGCAGGATGTACCAGGGGTCGGGCGCTGACAAATCCTGTACCCACCCCAGCCACGGAGCGTGGCGCATTTCCACACTGGCCAGCAGCACCCAGTAGAGTGCGATGAATACCGGGATTTGTACAACGACGGGCAGACATCCGCCGAGCGGATTGATTTTCTCGGTCTTGTAGAGCTCCATCATCGCCGCATTCATTTTCTGCGGATCGCCTTTGTGGCGTTCGCGTATTGCGGTCATTTTCGGTGTGACCAGCTTCATCTTGGCCATACTGCGGTAGCTGGCGGCAGACAGCGGAAAGAATGCCAGCTTAATGATGATGGTCAGTACGATGATAGTCCAGCCCCAGTTGTTGAGGACTTTCTGGATTTGCTCCATCAGCCAGAAAATGGGTTTGGCAATGATGGTCAGCCAGCCGTAATCCTTGACCAGATCAAAGTCAGTTGCGAACTGCTCGAGGGCAGCGGATTCCTGGGGGCCGACGAACAGCTTGCCCGAGATGGACGTCGAAGTACCCGGCGCAACGCTCCCCATACTCATGATGGAGCCGACTGCATAGAGATTGTTGTCGATTTTGCGGGTAAACAGTTCATGCTGGCCCTTGGCCGTTGGCAGGAAAGCCGTAACGAAGTAGTGCTGGACCATCGCAATCCACCCATCGCTGGTACGCACCGGCGGCGCGTTCTTCGCTTTTTCAATGTCTTCAAACGAGACCTTGCGGAATTTTTCCGTGGCTGTGTAAATGGCAGGGCCATTGAAGGTGCTGTAAAACGCCGAATCGCCTTCAAGTTTGCTGCCATCGCGCACGAGTTGTACGTACACGGATGGGGAGATCGCATCTGCTGTGGTGTTAACCACCGAATGGTTCAGATCGATCTGATATTGGCCGCGCTTGAACACATAAGTCTTGGTAAGCTTCACGCCGTTTTGTTCTGCATCGAGTACCAATTCAATAGTGTCACCGCCTTCCAGGGTACGAGCTCCGGGCCGCGCGCTGTACATCGTGCGATGGTTGGGAAAATCACCGCCGATCAATCCAGTCTGACCGATGTAAGTGCGTCCTGTTCCGCTTTCCATCAGCACGACATTTTTTTCAGGATTCGCAGCGTCTTTGTGCTTGAGTAGTTCTACGCGGGTGAGTTCACCGCCCGCTGTGTTGATTTCCACCTTGAGAAGATCGGTACTGAGGGTGATTCGTTCGCCCTGAGGGTTGGCAGTGCCGCCCCCCGGTACTTGATTGCTGGTGCTAGTGTTTGCGCTGGTGCTGACAGACGCCTGTGGTACGGATTGCTCGCTGGCGGTGCTAGGCGATGTCTGTGCTGCCGTTGATGTGACTCTTTGCTCGGGGGCAAACATGGAAGGACCACCGTTGTAGATATTCCAGTTCTCCCACAGCATCAGCAAGGAGAGTGAGAAAACAACCAGCAGGACAGTGCGTTTGATATCCATAAGAGCTTTGACGTAGATAATTCAGTGAGATTGCGGAGCCGGTGCATCAGCGCCGTTGGTTTGTCTGGATGGGACCGGGTCAAAGCCGCCCGCATGCCATGGGTGACATTTGCAGAGTCTCCGGCCAGCAAGCAGAGTGCCGCGCGAGACGCCATGTTCGACGATAGCTTGCTGCGCATAATCGGAACAGCTGGGATAAAAGCGGCAGTGCTGACCCAGAAAAGGACTAAAGCAGAGTTTGTAGGCTCGTAGTAGCAGCAGGATGAATTTCATGGGAGTTATCGCAGGCGTTGAGATTTCATCAGTTCCGTCAGTTCGGTAGCCAATGCGATTTTGCCGGCGCGCGACGAGGCACGTTGGTTGCGACGCATTACTGGAGCATTCAGTCGGATAATGAAATCGCTGTTGACCCATTCTGACTTTCGGAACACTTCGCGTGCGAGCCGTTTGATCATGTTGCGAGTAACGGCACGCGCTGCAAGGCGTTTGGCGACCACTACGCCCAAGCGCGCATGCCCTGATTCGTTAGGACGCGCATACAGCACGAAGTGTGTGGTTCGGAATACGGGTCTCAAACGAAAAACGGATGAAAACTCATCCGTTTTTACAATACGCTTGATCCTCGCGTAATCTTCCGGGCGTTTGCCGGACACGCTATCAGGGCCTTATGGGCAACCCGCCTTAGACTGCGAGGCGTTTGCGGCCTTTCGCACGGCGGGCATTCAGAATCGCGCGACCGCTGCGAGTGGCCATGCGCGCGCGGAAACCATGCATGCGCTTGCGGCGTACGACGGAGGGTTGGTAAGTACGTTTCATTTAAGGTCTCGCTTAATCAGCAAAAAATCGATGGGAATTCGTAACTCGTCCGGCCAATATGGCTGACCGCGGCGCCCGCATCAACCTAAGTCAGCGCGCAGAACCCTGAATTAGACAGTATTTTCCGCATATCTGTCAATTACCTACAAGTGGAAAGGCAGGAACGCCCATGACCGAGCGGTGACGAGAGGGCCAACATAGCCCAATCAAAGAAATATGTAGCAGATTGGCAATCTCGGGTGCAGATTATCCATCGCAGATGACCCCAAAAATCGGGCCCGGCCTGTGGATAACTTTGCCTCCCGGGAGTAAAATAGTGGCTACCGCGGCAGGCTTCGTGCTAGGCCATCAAACCAACAATCAACCCGAAGTGCGCTTCCACCTGCCGCTTCATACCAGACCAATCGCATGGAAGAATTTTGGCAGTCCTGTGCTACGCAGCTGCAGCAGGAACTGACGCCTCAGCAGTTCAGCGCCTGGATAAAACCGCTGGCACCTCTAGATTTCGAAGAGGGCCGCCTGAGGATTGCCGCGCCTAACCGATTCAAGCTCGATTGGGTAAAAACCCAGTTTGCGGACCGCATCACCAGCATCGCCGCAGAGTTCTGGCAGGGGCCAGTGGACGTGCAGTTCGTGCTGGACCCCCGCAACAACATTGCCAAAAAACCCGTCGCGCCGCAGCTTGCGACCGCATCGGCCGTGCAAGCTGAGGCAGCCGCGATCCCCGTCGGTCATGTCGGCGAGGGAGGTGCTCGGCGTGACCAGAGCAAGATCAATTCGGCGCTGACCTTCGACAGTTTCGTTACCGGCAAAGCCAATCAGCTGGCGCGAGCAGCTGCGATCCAGGTCGCCAGCAACCCAGGCAGCTCCTACAACCCACTGTTCCTGTATGGCGGCGTTGGTCTGGGTAAGACGCACCTGATCCATGCGATTGGCAACCAGGTTCTGGTGGACAATCCCTCGGTCAAGATCCGGTACATCCACGCAGAGCAGTATGTGCGCGATGTCGTTACCGCCTACCAGCGCAAGGGGTTCGACGATTTCAAGCGCTATTACCATTCGCTCGATTTGCTGCTGATCGATGACATTCAATTCTTTGGCGGCAAAAGCCGTACACAGGAGGAGTTTTTTTATGCGTTTGAGGCGCTGATCGCGGCCAAAAAACAAATCATCATTACCAGCGACACCTATCCGAAAGAAATCAGCGGCATGGATGACCGCCTGATTTCGCGGTTCGATTCGGGTCTCACCGTTGCAGTCGAGCCGCCAGAGCTGGAAATGCGAGTGGCTATTCTGCTGAAAAAAGCATCGCAGGAGGGCTGCACCTTGTCGGATGACGTGGCTTTTTTCGTGGCCAAGCATTTGCGGTCGAACGTACGCGAACTGGAAGGGGCTCTGCGCAAAATACTCGCGTATTCACGTTTCCACGGCAAGGAAATCACCATTGATGTGGTCAAGGATGCACTCAAGGATTTGTTGTCGGTGCAGAACCGCCAGATTTCCATAGAAAACATTCAAAAGACCGTCGCTGACTTCTTCAATATCAAAGTCGCCGATATGTATTCAAAGAAGCGCCCGGCAAACATCGCACGTCCGCGCCAGATTGCCATGTATCTCGCCAAAGAGCTGACGCAGAAAAGTCTGCCGGAAATCGGCGAGTTGTTTGGTGGACGCGATCACACCACCGTCTTGCATGCCGTACGCAAGATCGGCGCCGACCGCAGCAAAAATCCGGAATGTAATCACGAGCTGCACGTACTCGAACAAACCCTGAAAGGTTGAGCCAGCCGCAAGGCGTGACGAGCCAGTGGTCTCGGGCGGCTAATTTATATAGGAAAAAGTTTTGCGAAAGGACTATTCCATGCAATTGGTAAAAACACACAGAGATGCGCTGCTGCGGCCTCTGCAGATCGTGAGTGGTATTGTCGAGCGTCGGCACACACTGCCGATTCTGGCCAATATCCTCATACGTAAAGAGGGCGATGAGCTTTCCCTGCTGTCCACCGATATCGAAGTCCAGATCAGTACTCATGCAGCGATTAGCTCAGGCAAGGAGTCTGCCGCGACGACGGTGGCAGCACGCAAGTTGCTGGATATTTTGCGGGCTTTGCCCGACGACGAGGTCACACTGTCGCTGACGAACAAGCGCATGACGGTCCAGTGCGGCAAGTCGCGTTTTGCGCTGCAAACTTTGGCCGCGGAAGAATTCCCCACAGTGACCCAAGCTGAACATTACGCTACCGAGCTCAGTTTGCCGCAAAAAACGCTAAGGTACCTTTTCAATATGGTGCACTTTGCGATGGCGCAGCAGGATATTCGCTACTACCTGAATGGCCTGCTGCTGGTGGTCGATGGCAGAAATGTGATTGCAGTGGCGACAGACGGTCACCGACTCGCCTTTAGCCAGATCACAACAGATCAGGAATTTGCTCGTCAGGAAGTGATCATTCCGCGCAAGACCATCATGGAATTGCAGCGACTGCTCGAGGAAAATGATGATCCAGTCAAGCTGCAGATTGCGACCAACCAGGTGAAATTCGATTTCGGCAATATCGAGCTGATTTCCAAACTCGTCGAGGGTAAATTCCCTGATTACACTCGAGTCATCCCAAAGGCCTACAAAAACAATTTTTCGATCAGTCGTGAACTGTTGTTGCGCGCGCTACAGCGTTCCGCCATCATGACCTCGGACAAGTTCAAAGGCGTGCGCTGTTTCATTGAGCCAGGTAGTCTGAAGATCAGCTCGACCAACGCTGATCAGGAAGAGGCCACCGAAGAGATCGAAATCGACTATGGTGGTGATGGCGTGGACATTGGGTTCAATGTCACCTATCTGCTCGACGTGCTTAACAACCTCAAGTGCGATCAGATCAGCATATCGCTGGGGGATGCCAACTCCTCCGCTTTGATCACCTTGCCTGACGGCGCAAGTTTCAAGTATGTCGTCATGCCAATGAGAATTTGAAAAAGCATTCATTGTGATACGAAGGGGGCCGGGATGGCCCCTATGTACAATTCTTGACCGACCATTTTTTACAGCAATTGTTTCCAAGGTAGCCATGTCAGCCATTCCGTCAGAAAACGCCAGCCAATCCAATCTGTACGGCGCGTCATCGATTCAGATTCTTGAAGGTCTGGAGGCAGTCCGAAAGCGGCCTGGCATGTATATCGGCGACACGTCCGATGGCACTGGCCTGCATCACCTGGTCTTCGAGGTACTTGACAACTCTATCGATGAATCGCTGGCGAGTCACTGTACGGAAATCCACGTCACGATTCATTCCGATAATTCCATTTCTATTACCGATAATGGCCGTGGAATTCCTACGGGTATCAAGTGGGATGACAAACACGAGCCAAAACGCAGTGCCGCCGAGATCGTGATGACCGAATTGCATGCGGGCGGCAAGTTTGACCAAAATTCTTACAAAGTGTCCGGTGGCTTGCACGGCGTGGGCGTCTCCTGCGTGAATGCCTTGTCCAAGAAACTCAAACTTACGGTGCGCCGAGATGGCAAGCAGCATTACATGGAGTTCGAGCGGGGTATCCCGCAGCGTCGCGAAATCGAAGTGCAAGACGGCGTCGAAGTTTCGCCGATTAAAGTCGTGGGAGATACCGACAAGCGTGGTACGGAAGTGCATTTCTGGGCTGATGAAGAAATTTTCAATCACATCGAATTTCACTACGATATTCTTGCCAAGCGTATTCGTGAACTGTCATTCCTTAACAATGGTGTGCATATTCGCCTAAGCGACCAACGTACCGGAAAGGAGGAAAGCTTTGCCTTCGAAGGCGGGACACGTGGTTTTGTTGAATACATCAACAAAAGTAAGAGTGTTCTTCATCCGAATATTTTTCAGGCAACCGGCGATCGTATATCTGAACAAAATACGACCATCTCGGTTGATGTCTCAATGCAGTGGAACGACGCCTTCAACGAGCAAGTCCTCTGCTTCACCAACAATAGTCCGCAGCGTGATGGCGGAACGCATCTAACCGGTTTGCGCGCCGCGATTACGCGCGTGATCAACAAATATATCGAGGAACACGATTTCGCCAAAAAGGCCAAGGTGGAAATCAGTGGCGATGACATGCGAGAAGGCCTGACCTGTGTGCTGTCGGTCAAAGTTCCCGAGCCAAAGTTCAGCTCGCAGACCAAAGACAAGCTGGTGTCGTCCGAAGTGCGCGGGCCAGTAGAAGAAGTCGTCGCCAAGACGCTGACGGACTTTCTGATGGAACGGCCGAATGATGCGAAGATCATTTGCGGCAAAATTGTCG
>SYFN01000012.1 GCA_005800405.1 Burkholderiales bacterium | reverse complement strand
TGAAGATGTTTGAGAAAGTGGGTATTCCGATTCTGGGTATCGTTGAAAATATGAGCGTGCATGTCTGCAGCCAGTGCGGTCATGCCGAGGCTATTTTCGGGGAGGGTGGTGGCGCAAAGATGTGCACGGATTTCGGCGTCGCGTTTCTGGGTGCCTTGCCGTTGACGATGTCCATACGCGAGCAGGCCGACTCGGGCCGGCCGACCGTGGTCGCCGAACCCGAGGGGCACGTGGCCCACATCTACCAGCAAATTGCGCGCAAACTCGCGGTGGCGGTGGCGGATAAGGCGAAAGATTTATCGGGCAAGTTTCCCAGCATCGTCATCACTCGCTGAACCTTGCGCGCTTCACTGGTCGCTGTTGATCGCTTGCGTTGGTCGCATACTCATCTTGCTGCGCCAATAGGGTGTTACACCACTGGAGTAAACGGCCTTGCAGCCGCAAGGGCATGAGGATTTTACTGTCTTGTCTGTGGTTGCGAGGGCCATGCAGCATGAGTTTCAGTGAAGCCGCCATGGCTGTCGACAAAAAATCATACACGCGCCCGGCATGTCCGGATGGAATCTCGATGCTCGCTTCGTTGCTGGCGGATTCCCACGACTGATGAATTTTCCGGCAGACGGACACTGGTAGACCAAGCAATGAACACAGCAGCCCCACAAATTGCTGCTCAGTCAATTTTTTGCCGCCAGGAGGTGGCGGTAGCAAGCGTAAAAACGCCACCGGATCGATGATGAATTGATGCATCGGTGTGTGCCGTTTTGTTACCACACTAAATAATGCGCTGATACAAAAAGATTGTTCGCCACGCACGATTTGATCTTCTTTTATTTTTTTTAAAAGCATGTTTTCCAAAATTAGCATCGCCTGATTTTCTGTTCGTTGCAAGAGCATGTTATTTGTTGAATAGAAAAATGATTCTTGCTTCGCTTTTTCATGCGAGGTCACCCAAGCGGCGGCAATCAGTTCTGCGGTAGCTTTAGGAAGTCCATCTTCCGAGGTAAGTTTGTACCGAATGAACGTCGCAAGATTCTGCCTGTCGATGCAAATATCAAGCATGAGGCTAAAAAAATCGCGTGAAACCACTCGCGAAAGATAATGGATTTTTTCTGCCAGTATTTTCCTTCCAGTCTCCCGCAGCTCTTTTATTTGGGCATTGATTTTTCCAGAAATGTCGTTTGCCAACGCGTTTTCATTCTCCTCGTTCGGGATTTTCTCAGGTGGGGATAAGCTTGGCGTAGACGGATTGCTTTCCCGGGGTTTCAGGCGATATAAGCCGTGGGCAACCTCGAGCTTGATGTGCGCCGGACTGAGTTCATGAGATCGGCTCTGTATCGAGTGCAGTGTTGGTAAAGCGGGTGCAATGGCTTCGGGATAGATGCCGTGAGCCGAAATCACGCTGGGTTGCGATGCGAACTGGCAAAGAAACGACAGCGATAGGCTGTCTTTTTGGGATGTCCGTTCGGTATGATCTGCTTGGGATGCGATCAAGATATTGAGCATTTATCCTTGATCATTCAGGCGCTCTGCCAATGCCCACAATGATGTGGCGGGGGTGGTATCTGATTCAATTTTTGCACCCTGACAGAGCAGATAGGCGACGACCTCATGTTGTCCGGTTTGAATGGTAGTTTGCAAGGGGGCGCTCAAAGCGTTCGGAGCTGCTTGCGTCTGGACATCGGGTGGAAGTAATTTCTTGATGAGCGCAAGACAGCAGTAATTCTCGATACCAAAAGTGAGCAGAGATTTTCCATCTTTGAGATGGATCCTGTTAGGGTCTACATTTTTTTCGAGTAGAAGATCAAGCATTGGTACGTCATCGTTAAGGGTCGCAAGTTCGAACGGATGCCGCGCACCGCTCAAACATGACGCACCTCGTCCAAGAAGTAATTCCGTCAGTGGGCAATTTCTCATGGCAACCGCCAACATGAGTGCCGTTGTACCTGCCTTACCAACACAGTCAGGGATGCGCACCTCCCGTCGTATTGCCGGATCGATATCGCTGGTCATCACCAGATCACTGTCAGCTTCTCGATCGAGCAAGGCTATTGCCGCCTGCAATTGACCGTTGATCACGGCATAGTGCAAGGCTGTCGCCCCACAGGCATCCTGCGCATCAGGCACCATGGCGCCAACATCCAGCAGTACCATCAGGGTCGCGGTTTGTCCTTTGGAAGCAGTGAGCATGGCGAGATCAAATCCATTCGAGTGCACAAGAGGGAGCGATGATCCTCTGGATAAAAGCGACTGCACGATCCGCGGCTTGTTCTGTAACACGGCAATTTCCAGCGGTATCAATCCGTGCTCATCCAATGTATCCAGAGAAGCCCCATCCCTTAAGGCGATGTCGAGAGCAGCGTCGAAATGAGTTTCGTCTTGAGTTTTTATTGCTTTGATCAGATTTTCTTGGGCCGTATTGATGCTACCCAGAGCAGGTTGCCGCAAAGCTTGCTGGGTTGCCGGATTGAATGCGCGAGAAGGAGTGTGCGGTGAAGAATTCATGAAAACCTTCCGAAAAATAAGATTGGGAGGTACCCATGAAGTCATTCAATCCATGAAGTCGTTCAATCGATGAGCGGTATGGGCAGACTGTCAGTAGCCCAGCAGAGCATCATGTTCCCTATTTATTTATGTTGATGCAGGGTTTTTAAGGAAACGCTGATGAAATAGACGGAAAAACTTTTGTGGCAAGGTCCATGGCACCAAGTGCTTGATTTTGCGAGTCCGCGCGTCGTACAGGGGGGACGGCTCGCCATCAACCCTGGATTTATTCAGCGCCTCTTTTCAACCATGGTGGGCGAGGTTCTATTTTGAAATACCACGATTGTTTTGTAGGGAGATCGTATCGCCGGCTAGCTACCGGGTGTGATAAGAACCCATCTCGTCAGGTTGCTTGCGGCGTTGGTGGTACCTTGTCTGATGCCTGTGCTGCCTAAGGTGCTGCCGCCTTGCCATCGACCCAACGCGATAGAGCAACATTGCGTCGAGCCTCAGGCGGCGCTATTTTCCAGCGATTCCTGCTGCTCCAGCCATTCTGTTTCCAGGGCAGCGAGATCACGACTGCAAGTTGCTTGTTGCTCTTGTAATGCTCTGAGTTCATCCTTGCGGTTGTGCTCATACAGGCCGGGTTCGGCCAACCGGGTATCTAACACCGTTTTTTGTTCGTTGAGACGATGCATCTGTTCTTCCAGTCGCTTGATTCTTGCCTCAATCGGTTTTCGTTTGGCAGGATTGATGGCAGCTGGCTTTGGTTTGGCGATGACCAGGGGCGTCTTGACCACCGTCATCGACTCGGTTAGTGATGGCGTCTTCGCGGCCAGCTTGGTTTTGAACAGCCAGTCTTTGTAATCATCGAGATCGCCATCGAAAGCAGTCAGCGATCCATCTGACACAATGAGAAACTGATCCGTTGTCGCTCGCAGCAAATGACGGTCGTGCGATACCAGAATCAGTGTGCCTTCAAATTGGGCCAGTGCATCGGTCAAGGCCTCGCGGGTCTCAAGATCCAGATGATTAGTGGGTTCGTCGAGCAGTAACAGATTGGGACGTTGCCAGACAATAAGCGCCAGTGCCAGTCGTGCTTTTTCACCACCGGAAAAAGGTCGTATCGGACTCGTGACCATGGCGCCAGTGAAGTTGAAGCTGCCAAGAAAATTACGCAGCTCCTGCTCGCGCACGGTGGGCGCAATACGGACCAGATGCCAAAGCGGTGATTCATCATCGCGCAGCATTTCCAGCTGATGCTGTGCGAAATAACCAATCGCCAGTCCCTTGCCAAAACTGCTCATACCCTGGAGCGCCTGCAATTCGCCAGCGATGGTCTTGATGAAAGTAGACTTGCCTGCACCATTGACACCCAGTAGGCCGATACGCTGTCCGGTCTGTAGTGAGAAATCGATACTGGCTGCGATTTTTTTCTCTACACCTTCATTGCTACGATAGCCAATGGCTACATCATCAAGCGTGAGCAGAGGATTCGGTGCGCGCAGGGGCTCACGAAATTCAAAGGAAAATTCAGCCGCTGCGCGCAAGGGTGCTATCTCCTCCATACGCGCCAGTGCCTTGATACGACTCTGGGCTTGTCGAGCTTTGGTGGCCTGTGCCTTGAAACGGTCGATATAACTTTGCAGGTGAGCTTGCTTGCGCTGCTGTTTTTCAAGCATGCCTTGGGCCAGCACGATCTGAGCAGCGCGCTGGCGTTCGAATGACGAATAATTGCCGGAATAGCGTTTCAGCTTTCGTTCATCGATGTGCACGATGACGTTGACCACGCCATCAAGAAAATCCCGATCGTGAGAGATCACGATCAGCGTTCCAGTGTAACGCTTCAACCAGTCCTCCAGCCAGATAATGGCATCCAGATCAAGATGGT
>SYFN01000168.1 GCA_005800405.1 Burkholderiales bacterium | reverse complement strand
AATGGAAGCCGCTATCGTTGATGGTTCCGTCGAAAAGATGTCGAAAAAAGAGGCGCTGATGTTCAATCGCGAACTCGACAAGCTGCAAAAAGCGATTGGTGGTATCAAGGACATGAATGGCGTGCCTGATGCAATTTTTGTGATTGATGTCGGTTATCACAAGGGTGCAATCATCGAAGCGATCAAACTCGGCGTTCCGGTCATTGGCGTGGTCGATACCAACCACACACCGCAGGGCGTGACTTACGTCATCCCGGGCAATGATGACTCATCCAAGGCGATTACTCTCTATGCGCGCGGCGTCGCTGACGCGATCCTCGAGGGCCGCTCAAATTCGATGAACGAGATTATTGAGTCCGTCAAAGCGGGCACGGATGAATTCGTTGAGGTCAGCGATCAGGCCTGATGCCTCGCGCATCGACAGCCTTCAGCACACAGGCTGAAAAAATGGGGCAACGACCGTTCGCCCCTTTTTTTCGGGCAGATTGCGCTATCGAACCCGGCAAGGCGCAGTAAAAGAATGGTCGAATTGGGGTACCCTGGTGGCATCCTCGTTAAGAATCAAGGAGAAAAGTATGGCGGCAATTACAGCAGCAATGGTGGGTGAACTGCGGGCAAAAACAGATGCCCCCATGATGGAGTGCAAGAAGGCGCTGACCGAAGCTGAAGGCGACATGGCCCGCGCCGAAGAGATCCTTCGCGTCAAACTGGGTAGCAAGGCTTCAAAGGCGGCCTCGCGCGTGACCGCTGAGGGCGTAGTAGCCGCACACATTGCCGGCGGTGTGGGCACGTTGATTGAAGTCAATTGCGAGACTGACTTCGTATCGAAGAACGACGATTTCCTGAAATTTACTGCCGACGTTGCACGTCTGGTGAGCGAGAACAATCCGGCTGATGTCGCTGCGTTATCCGCATTGCCGCTGGATGGCAAGACCGTTGAAGAAATCCGTGCTGAATTGATTGGTCGTATTTGCGAGAACATGTCGATTCGTCGCTTTCATCGTTTTCAGACATTTTCCAAGCTGGTCTCCTACTTGCACGGAACCCGCATTGGGGTGATGGTCGAGTTTGATGGCGCGGACGAGCAGGTTGGCAAAGATGTCGCAATGCACATCGCGGCGATGAAGCCTGTGGCACTGTCCTCCGATGATGTCCCGTCCGATCTGGTCGAGAAAGAGCGATCCGTTGCGCGACTTAAAGCGGAAGAATCTGGCAAACCTGCTGATATCGCTGCCAAGATGGTTGAGGGCTCGGTACAAAAATACCTGAAAGAGGTATCGCTTTTCAATCAGGCGTTCGTCAAGAACGACAAGCAGACGGTTGAACAGATGCTCAAAGCTGCCAATACGACGGTGAAGTCCTTCGTGATGTATGTGGTGGGCGAGGGTATCGAGAAAAAGCAGGACGACTTTGCTGCTGAAGTCGCGACGCAAGTAGCCGCTGCACAGAAAGGTTGATCTGATCATCACGGGCCGAAAGGCCCGTTTTTTTTGGGGAGATATGCAATAAACACTCTGTGCAAGGCGAGGCAGTAGCACTGTGCATCGGAGGTGCCTGAAAAATCGAAGGCTTAACGGCGTGTTTTAGCCATAAAAATTTTTCAGTTTGCTTTGATCGGTGCTTTACTGAATGGACGGCTGTCAAGCCTCACTACAAGCGGGCTGACAGCCGGTAAAATAGGCCGGTGTTCCGGGATTAAATTTATAACCAAGAGGCTCTTTCAAAATGAGCGCTGCCTCGCGGCGCGGTCGCTGGCAAGTTTGAGGCGCCATCGTCAGTCCGGTTGCAGGGCAAGGTAGCCCCATGCTGGCAGCGACATTTTGATAGAGGCTCTGAGCAAAGGGAGACCACTGGTATTCCCTCAACGACAAATAAAGGAATTGGGAGCATTGCTGATGACGACACCCATATACAAGCGCGTACTTCTGAAACTCTCCGGTGAGGCCTTGATGGGAGATGATGCTTATGGCATCAATCGTACAACCATCGAGCGCATGGTGGCCGATGTTTCGAACGTGGCGCAGATGGGCGTTGAAGTCGCCATCGTCATTGGTGGGGGCAACATTTTCCGCGGCGTGGCACCAGGTGCGCAGGGAATGGATCGTGCAACGGCCGACTATATGGGCATGCTGGCCACCGTAATGAATTCGCTTGCGCTGGCCGATGCGATGCGGCAGGCCGGCATGACAGCTCGTGTGATGTCAGCCATTGGTATCGAGCAGGTGGTCGAGCCTTATGTGCGGCCCAAGGCTCTGCAATACCTTGAAGAAGGTAAGATCGTGGTTTTCGCGGCGGGTACCGGCAACCCCTTCTTCACCACGGATACGGCCGCTGCACTGCGCGGCGCGGAGATCGGCGCCGAGGTTGTGCTCAAAGCGACCAAGGTCGATGGCATTTACAGCGTAGATCCCAAAAAAGACCCAAATGCAACCCGCTATTCAACAATCAGCTTTGATGAGGCAATCGCAAAGCGTTTGCAAGTGATGGACGCCACCGCCTTTGCGCTGTGCCGTGATCAGAAGCTGCCTATACGGGTATTCTCCATCGTCAAACCCGGCGCACTGAAAAGCGTCATTGTGGGTGAGGACGAGGGTACGCTGGTTCACGTGTGATCGCCGGGCAGGACGAACTTATTCAGCCGTTTTTCAGGAGGACAGCATGACTGTTACTGACGTCAAAAAGAATACTGAGCAAAAAATGCAAAAATCGATCGATACGCTCAAAGCCGACCTGGCCAAGGTGCGCACCGGACGCGCGCACGCCGGGATACTCGATCACATTCAGGTGGACTACTATGGGACACCGACGCATATCAACCAGGTTGCAAACGTCACGCTGATTGACGCGCGCACCATTGGCGTGCATCCTTGGGAAAAGAAAATGATCGCAACGGTGGAGAAGGCGATTCGTGAATCTGATCTGGGACTGAACCCCTCTACGCAGGGCGATCTCATCCGTGTGCCGACTCCGGCGCTCACCGAAGAGCGCCGCAAGGAGATGGTCAAGCTTTGCAAAAGCGAGGCGGAGGATGCAAAAATTGCGGTACGTAACATCAGACGGGATGCCAACGAGGCGCTGAAAAAGCTTCTGAAGGATAAAGCGATTTCGGAAGATGATGAGCGTCGGGCGCAGGACGATGTACAAAAACTCACCGATAAGTTCGTAGCAGAAATCGACAAGCTGGTTGCCGAGAAAGAAAAAGAAGTGCTGACGGTGTAAGCGAAGGAGGACGCATCAAGTCGCCTCTCTCCGATCATCCCTGCCAATGGAACCCACCGAATGAGCCAAATCAGTTCGACGCTTGATATACCTGCTACCTCGCTGGTACCGGCGCATGTAGCGATCATTATGGATGGCAATGGACGTTGGGCTACCTCGCGCTACCTGCCGCGTGTGACGGGGCATGTGAAAGGTGTGGAAGCTGTGCGAGGTATCGTGCGCGCCTGCATTGAGCGTGGTATCGGCCACTTGACGCTGTTTGCATTCAGCTCTGAAAACTGGCGTCGGCCACTCGACGAAGTGGCCATGCTGATGCGTCTGTTTTCCAGTGTGCTCGACCGTGAAGTCAGTCGCATGCATGCCAATGGCATCCGCCTCAAAATTGTGGGCGATCTCTCGCGTTTCGATGCCAAGCTGCAGGCACAGATTTTCGAGTCCGAAGCGAAAACGACAGACAACAAACGCTTGACCCTCACCATTTGCGCGAATTACGGAGGGCGCTGGGACATGCTGCAGGCAATGAACAAAATGCTCGCCGAGCGCCCTGGGCTAGCCACTTACACCGAAGCCGATCTCGCGCCTTATTTCTGCATGGCGCATGCGCCCGAGCCCGATCTGTTCATTCGTACCGGGGGTGAGCAGCGTATTTCCAATTTCCTTTTGTGGCAGCTTGCTTATACCGAGTTGTATTTCACTGATACTTTCTGGCCTGATTTCAATGCAGCCGCGCTTGATGAAGCCATTGCGTCCTATCAGCAGCGCGAGCGGCGCTTCGGACGCACCAGCGCACAGCTCATCGAGGTCAGGAAGGCCTCCTGATGCTGCGACAGCGTGTGCTGACTGGAGTCGTTCTTCTGCTCTTGCTGGCGGGCGTACTTGGCTCTGGTTCTTTGCTGGCGTTTTATTTGACGCTGGCGGTTTTTTTTGGTGCGGCATGCTGGGAGAGTCTGCGCTTATTGGGTGTGCGCGGCGCGCTGCCCTTCGCTGTTGGTGCAGCGCTGCTGCTACCCTTGATGGCCGACCGGGCCCCCGGCGACTGGAGCGCGCTGGCCACCTTGTGCGTGCTGATCTGGGTGCTGCGTTTCGTGCCTGCACTCAAACTGGGTTTGCCAAGCGCGGATGGGCCGCGCGGTTTCTTGTTTGCGATGGTCTATTTGTTGTCGCTTTTCGGTTGTTTCATTGCGATAGCAGGGATGTTCCAGCGCTCTGCCGTTTTCCTGATTTCCGTGATGGCGATCGTTTGGGTGGCTGATATCGGTGCTTATTTTGCCGGCAGAGTCTTCGGGCGTCATAAACTGGCGCCTGACATCTCGCCTGGCAAGACTTGGGAAGGTGTCGCCGGTGGTTGGCTTGCGGTGCTCTTGTTAGCCGGCATCTCCACCCAAATCCCGTTATTGGTGGACAGTTTTTCGCCCACGCTTCAAGTGCGCTTTGGCTGGCCGGTCTGGCTTGTGTTGATGAGCCTGCTGGTTGCTGCCAGCGTTGTCGGCGATTTGTTTGAGTCCCTGCTGAAGCGCCGTGCTGGTGTGAAAGACAGTAGTTCATTGCTGCCTGGGCATGGTGGTGTGCTGGATCGAATTGATGCGCTGGTACCGGTAATGCCGCTGGCATTCCTCATCGCCACCAGGATGGGCTGAGAAGAAAAAACGATGCAATCCATTACCTTGCTCGGTGCGACAGGCTCGATCGGTGTCTCCACGCTGGATGTGGTCGCCCGGCATCCCGATCGCTACCGCATTTACGCGCTTACCGCGCATACACGTGTCACTGAACTCGCTGAGCAATGCGTGCAGTTTCGGCCCGCGTTTGCGGTAGTTGCCACGGCTGCGGCGGCAAAAGAACTTTCCGCACTTCTCAGCAACAAGAGTCTGCCTACCGAAGTGGTCTACGGAGAGCAAGTTTTATGTGATGTGGCTAGCGCTTCCGAGTGCACAACAGTCATGGCTGCGATTGTTGGTGCCGCAGGTCTGCGCCCCACACTGTCAGCGGCTCGGGCCGGCAAGAAAATCTTGTTGGCGAACAAAGAGGCGCTGGTAATGTCGGGTGCCTTGTTCATGGACGCAGTGGCTGCCAGTGGCGCAACGCTTTTGCCCATCGATAGTGAACACAATGCGATATTTCAGTGCCTGCCCCTCGGTTATCAGCGCACACCACAGGCGCATGGGATACGCAAGATTCTGCTGACCGCTTCGGGCGGGCCCTTTCTTGACCGGGATGTGGACACGCTTGATGAGGTAACGCCGGAGCAGGCGGTAGCGCACCCGAACTGGAGCATGGGCCGCAAGATTT
>SYFN01000167.1 GCA_005800405.1 Burkholderiales bacterium | reverse complement strand
CTACGGTTACTGATGCAGAGCTTAAAATGATCGAAGATCGATTGAATCACCGCCCCAGAAAACGATTGGGATTTAAAACCCCGCATCAGGTGTTTCATGAATCTCTAAACCGTGTTGCACTTCGTACTTGAAACCACGTTTGTATTTATTGTTTTTTCAAAACAAACAAAAAATAAGGTATTTATCGAAAAACAAGATAATTTTGTATTGAAAATAGCTTTTGCAACTGAACTTTTTTTGTACTCGCCAGTGTTGTAATTTAGCAATAAAAACAATGCTGACGAAATTTCTTTAGCAAAAGGATTTGCGTTAGCAGAGTAAGCGCTCATGAAGGAATCATGGTCTGGCCACTTCAGCGTACTCACAATGGGGGTAAAACGGCGCTGAAACTGGTTCCGATATCGCCGTATTTCTGTCGAGCGTTGCGTTAACTCGTTGTAGCCATGCGATGCCAGAGACCCACCACCGGCAATCACCGGGATAGTCTCTGACAAAGTATGAAAGGTGTTCTCTGCTTTAGCTCAACTGTTGAAAGTCTTACCTTCGCCCGCCAGTTTTTCTAGCAGCGGCGCTGGTTTCCAGGCTTCCGGATGGCTGCCTTTTGCATATTTGCGAATCGCAATCAGCACATTGGGCAATCCCACAGTATCAGCGTAGAACATAGGGCCACCACGGAAGAGCGGGAAGCCGTATCCAGTCAGGTAGACCATATCAATGTCAGAGGCTCTCATGGCGATACCCTCTTCCAGGATGAGCGCGCCCTCATTTACCAGGGCATACACCAGTCTTTCAACGATCTCTTGCTCGGTGATTTTACGCCGTGTCATTCCGAGTGATGCAGAGTGAGCAATGATCATTTGGTTGACTTCCTCGGAGGGATGAGCCTTACGATCTCCCGCTTTGTAATCGTACCAGCCCGCCGAGGTTTTCTGACCAAAACGCCCTTTCTCGCACAACAGATCTGCAACCTTGGAGTAGGTGACTTCAGGCTTTTCTATGTACCGACGCTTGCGGATATACCAGCCAATATCATTACCGGCTAAATCAGACATACGGAAAGGACCCATCGCAAAACCGAATTGCTCAGCCGCTTTGTCAACTTGCTCCGGTAAGCAACCTTCTTCCAGCAAGAAGCCCGCTTGACGAATATATTGCTCGACCATGCGATTACCAATGAAACCATCACAAACACCGGAGACTACGCCAGTTTTGCGAATTTTTTTTGCCAGCGCCAGCGTGGTAGCAAGTACATCCTTAGCAGTTTTTTCCCCGCGCACAATCTCGAGCAGCTTCATCACATTAGCGGGGCTAAAGAAGTGAGTACCAATTACGTCCCGGGGCCGCTTGGTAAATGCGGCAATCTGATCCACATCCAGCGTCGAAGTGTTTGAAGCCAGGATAGCTCCGGGTTTCATTACCTCATCGAGTTGCGTGAATACTTTTTCTTTGACCGTCATATCTTCAAATACCGCTTCAACCACGATATCTGCCTGGGCAAGATCCGCATAAGACAAGGTACCGGTGATTAATCCCATGCGCTTGTCGAGCTGTTCTTGCGTGAGCTTACCCTTTTTCATGGTGTTTTCGTAGTTCTTGCGTATCGTCGCTAGCCCTTTGTCTAATGCTTCCTGTTTCAGCTCGAGCATTTTTACGGGAATGCCGGCATTTGCAAAATTCATCGCAATGCCAGCGCCCATGGTGCCTGCACCAATCACTGCAGCCGACTTAATATCGCGCAGGGGCGTATCGGAAGGAACGTCCGGCACCTTGGAAGCCGCTCGCTCACCGAAAAATACATGGCGCAAGGCTTTGGATTCTGTCGTCTGTACAAGCTCCAGAAAAAGATCTCGCTCAAAGCGAATACCCTCGTCAAATTTTTTGTTGACTGCAGCCGCAACAGCATCGACGCATTTCAGCGGGGCCGGAAATTTTCCCGCAACTGCGCGCACCGTGTTGTGGGCAAATTGCAGATAGCCATCGGCATTAGGATAATTCAGTCCTATATCTCTGACCTTAGGTAGCGGTCGCGCATCAGCCACTTTTGTCGCGAAAGCAAGCGCACCCTCAATCAGGTCGCCCGCAATCATCTGGTCAAACAATTGGGTTCCCGAGAGCTTTTCAGAAAGTGTGGTCTCGCCCGTCACAATCATGTTCAGTGCAGTTTCGACGCCGAGTACACGTGGCAGCCTTTGGGTTCCACCCGCACCGGGCAAAATGCCCAGCTTTACCTCAGGCAGAGCAATTTGAGCGCCTGCAGTGGCAACGCGATAATGACAGCCCAGCGCCAGTTCCAAACCACCACCCATGGCAATACCGTGAATCGCTGCAATGACAGGTTTATCTGCCTCTTCGATGATGCGAATGACGGTGTGCAGCGAGGGTTCCTGCAAAGCTTTGGGTGAATTGAATTCGCCAATATCAGCACCCCCAGAAAATCCTTTTCCGGCACCCGCAATAATGATTGCCTTGATCGCTGGATTGTCCAGCGCCCGACCGACACCGTCGACTATGCCGGCTCGAGTTGCATGGCCCAAGCTATTGACCGGGGGATTGTTCAGCGTGATTACGCCAATGTCGTCGTGTTCCTGATACGTCGCGCTCATGTCGGGCTTCTCCTGTGTTTTTGGTCATCGCAGTATACCTCGCCAGCCTGCAAATATAACCCAGAAAAGCACGACCGTATTATTCAGATTGGTTAATAGTCTCTATCAGGACAGGGCAGTTAGCGCTGGCGCCCCTTTCGAGGCGTGGCCAGGTCGTTTACTGATTCGCCTTTTGCTTAATTTTAAGAAGTGCACCGCGTTGCTGATCCTCGTGATAGGCGTAGCCCACGCGCCCAGCGGTTACCCGACCAATCACCATCATACTCGCCGTGATGGCATCATGATCCTGAGAACTGAAGGGCTTTTCGTAGCTGGTGACTACGCCCTGATATCTGAAGTCAAGCGACTCGAGCGCTGTTCGCAGCGTATCTCCATCGAGCGATTTCGCTTGTCGCATTGCCAGTGCCAGTAAATGCATACCGTCATAGCCCTGTGCGGCGCTCATCGGGGAAGGAATCAGATCTGTTTTGAAGCTGCGCCAGTAGGCCAGCAAAAAACTGTTTTTAGCCGTGGAACCAGCGTCCTGGATGAAGGTTTGGGGCATCAGCGCCCCCTCACCCGAGGAACCTGCAGCATCGATGAAATTTCGCATGGACAGGGTCCAACTTCCCAGCAGTGGTACACGCCAACCCATCGTCTGCATGCCGCGTGCGATTTGCACCAGCTCCGGACCGATGCCCCAGCCCACCACCGCAGTTGCGCCTGCGGTGCGAGCACGTTGTAACAGATTGCTCATACCGACTTCATCAATCTTAAACCGCAGTTGCGCCACCACATCAAGTCCCGATAGTCGTGCCTGCTCCGAAAACGCCTGCAGACCGCTTTCACCATAAGGGGTGACGTCTGTCATCAGGGCCACACGCATCAGTCCACGGCGCTTGAGGTCAGCTGCAATGATGCGAGCCTCCAGATAAAGTGTGGGCGAAACGCGAAATATGAAATTACTGGTGGCGGCCGGCGGCGCGAATTTTCGGGTCAGTGCCGGTACAGTGGAAACGGCGACCATCAAAGGAATTTTGGATTTTTGATAGTAGTCGATCGAGGCTAATCCAACGCCGATGTTAACAATACCGATGGTTGCCATGACCTTCAATCGCGTCAATTCATCTGCGATCGGGGCACCCAGCTCGTTATTCGCCTGATCATCACGCTCAATGACTTCGATCAGACGACCACGGATCCCGCCAATACTATTAATTTCGTCGACTGCCAGTCGAACGCCATTGCGCATGCTCTCGCCCATCGACGCTGAACCGTTGGTGAACGGTCCCGACAAGCCTATTCTGATTGGTTCTTACGTTGCAGACAGAACGTCCATGCTAGACAACAGCGTAACTAAAAAAACCACGCGACTCATAGTGTAAAAAAAAGCTGTAGTCGCTACGTATCTCCTGTCATTGTTTTCAAAGGAAGATTTTAGGGAGCTCTCAGACACTGTTTATCAAGAAGTCTCAAGTGTGGTGAATAAATCACCTATTCGTAAAAATTCCTCACAGAAAACAAAAAAGCCTGCGTGCTGCAGGCTTTTTAAGCAGAGCTCAAACCCTCAGGATGGGCGCTTCATATTGCAGGAGGTTGGCTGCGAAGCAATGTAGGCATCGATTTTTTGATCTGTTTTCCAGCCATACCCTGTATTTTCCTGATCAAATTTCACATCCTTGCCATTAGTCTTCACCCAGGTAGCGATGTAAAGCGGTTGTTGCAGTTGGTGATCGGTCTTGCGCATTTCAACCTCGCCATTGAGCGTTTTGAATTTTTGACCTTCCATAGCAAACGCGACCTTCACAGGATCCGTTGACTTGGCCGTTGAGATGCCCCTGCCCAGCAGCTGGATGGCCGAATATACCGAGACCGCGTAAAAATCGTCATTGAATTTTTTCTTGAATGACTCCACCAGATCCTTGCCTGAGTAATTTTCATTGTTGACGTTCCAGGTACCAACATAGCGCACGTGGTTGGCTCCCGCCGCCCCCATGACAGTCGGAACGCCTGTCGTATAGCCATAGTAGGTGTAAAAGTTGGCTTTCAAATCAGCTTCACGGGCGGATTTCACCAGCAGAGCCAGATCTGAGCCCCAGTTACCGGTGATGACGACATCAGCCCCGCTGGCACTGATCTTGGCCACATAGGGCGAGAAGTCCTTCACGCTGCCGATAGGATGCAAATCATCGCCAACGATTTCAATATCAGGGCGCTTGCGCTTCAAATATTCCTTTGCCGCGCGAGTCACTTGATGTCCGTGCGCATAATTCTGACCGATGATGTACACCTTCTTGATGTTTTGGTCCTTAGCCAGGTAGGTCGTCAACGCCTCCATTTTCATGTCGGAATTGGCGTCCAACCGAAAATGCCAGAAACTGCATTTGCTGTTAGTCAGATCCGGGTCTACGGCGGCGTAGTTCAAGAAGACCACTTCCTTGCCGGGATTACGCTCATTATGTTTGTTGATCGCATCAATCAGCGCGCCCGCAGCCCCTGATCCGTTGCCCTGCACAACATAGCGATAGCCTTGGTCGATAGCGGTCTTGAGCACCGTCAAAGATTCTTGAGGACTGGCTTTGTTATCAAAGCCAGTGATCTCGAAGGTATGACCAGTCGCCCATTTTTCACGATTCGCGATCTCGGCCACCGCCTGATAGCTGCGCAGCAGATTTTGACCTACAGGCGCAAAGGGCCCGGACAAGGGGTCAATGAAAGCAACTTTGATCGTTTCAGCCAGAATAACTGGCGACGCGATCGCCGCTGCCAGTGCTGTACCTGCAATCAGTAAGCGGGTGGTATCGGTCATGTCTTCTTCCTTGAGAGAGGTTGAATATTATTTTTTTAAACTACACTTCGAGCCATTCCTTGCGAATGTCGGGATTACTGCGCAAATCGTCTGGCGAACCTTCAAACACAATACTGCCACGTCCCATCACATAAACGCGCTGCGATATGTCCAGCGCAATGGCCAGTTTCTGCTCAACCAGGAGCACTGAAATACCTCGGGCCTTCAGCGCCTTCAGGTAATCGGCAACCAGTGCCACAATCTTGGGCGCCAATCCCTCGGTTGGTTCGTCAATCATGATCAAGTCAGGATCTCCCATCAGTGTACGGCAGAGTGTCAGCATTTGCTGCTCGCCTCCGGACAGCACACCCGCCGGAGTATGCTGGCGTTCTTTGAGTCGAGGGAACATCTGATACATGTCATCCATATGCCAGCGCGAGGTTGTGCCCTTTTTGACCCCGAGCAGCAAATTATGCTCGACGCTCAATGTGGGAAATATATCCCGGTTCTCTGGTACATAGCCTAGTCCACAATGCGCGACCTTGAATGCAGGCAGTCCCAGGATCTGCTCGCCCTTGAATTCGATCGAACCCGTTGCCTCTACCAAGCCCATTGCCGCCTTCACCGTCGTGGACCGCCCGACACCATTGCGGCCCAGCAGGCTGACGATCTCACCTCTGTCGACATGCAAGTTCACACCATGCAAGACATGACTCTTGCCGTAAAACGCATGCAAATCACGAATCGCCAGTAATGCACTCATGCTTTCGCCTCATCGGGGGCATGACTTCCAAGATAGGCCTCCTTCACTTGCGTATTTTTTCGAATAGCCATCGGCGTGTCACAAGCCAGCACCTCGCCATAGACCACGACAGCGATACGATCCGCGAGCCCAAACACCACACTCATATCGTGCTCCACCATGAGCAAAGTTTTTCCTTCTGTCACCCGCGAGATCAAATCCACTGCGGCATCAGACTCGGATCGACTCATGCCCGCCGTAGGTTCATCCAGCAGAATAACGTCTGCGCCGCCCGCGATAGTGATCCCAATTTCAAGCGCACGCTGCTCGGCATAGGTCAAGGAGCTCGCGGATGTATTCCGTCGCCAGGTCAGTCCGATGGACTCCATGACCTGCTCAGCAGCGTCGCGAGCGTCTTTGAGTGCGCTCAGCTTGTGCCAGAAAGAGTTACGGTAGCCCAGCGACCACAGGACTGCGCAGCGCAGATTTTCAAAGACGGACAAACGATGAAAAATATTCGTGATCTGAAAACTGCGTGACAAACCGAGTCGATTGATCCGATACGGAGGCAAACCGGCGATCGATTGGCCATTGAGCAAAATCTCACCGCTGGTGGGCGCAAAGCGACCTGAAATCAGATTGAACAATGTCGACTTGCCGGCGCCGTTGG
>SYFN01000166.1 GCA_005800405.1 Burkholderiales bacterium | reverse complement strand
GTGAATGACATGAATGCCTGTCCCTTGCTGCTACGCGTCGATACACCAATCACGTTGATTTTCTCGCGCAAGAAAATATCCGAGATATCCCGCAGCAGTCCTTGCCGATCAAGCGCCTGCACGAATACATCCACCGGATACACCGTGTCTGCAGGCTGATTGCCCCAGGTGGTTTGCACCATGCGCTCGGGGGCGCGCATTACCATTTGCGAAAAATTCTTGCAGCTGGTGCGATGGATGGAAATACCTTTGCCACGCGTGATGAAACCCACAATCGGATCAGGTGGCGCCGGCTTGCAGCAGCTGGCCATTTGCGTGAGCAAGCCGGTGGTACCCAATACCAGCACGCCCGATTTTGCGCCCTGGGTGACACTCGATGCTTTGCTCTTGCGCGGCAAGACCGCTTCATCGGGATTGGCCGCCGCATTGCGGCCGGCATCATCGGCATGCAATGCCTGCTCGACGATTCGCATGCTCAGAAGCTCATTGCCCACGGCCAGCAGAAAATCGTCCAGTTTCTGAAAACCCAGCTTGTGCGCGAGATCATTGAGGTTGACCGAGGTCTTGCCTTCGCGCTGCAGGGTTTTTTCCAGAGTAGTTCGACCACGGGCAAGTGTCTCTGCCTCTTCGATTGCATTGAACCACACCCGAATTTTTGCGCGTGTGCGCGGACTGGCGGTGTAACCCTCCGATAACCAGTCGCGTGACGGGCCTGCGAGGCCTGAAGCAGCAGCTTCGCCCTTGGCGGTGATGACTTCCACCGTTTGCCCGTTCTTGAGCGGGGTATTGAGCGGCACCATCACGCCGTTAATCTTCGCGCCACGGCAGCGATGACCAATATCGCTGTGAAGGTAGTACGCAAAATCAATCGACGTTGATCCCTTGGGCAGTTCAATCACCCGCGCCTGTGGTGTCAGCACATAAATGCGGTCATTGATCGATGCTGCCTTGATTTGCTGCACCCACTGGCGATCGGCATTGTTGGCATCATCAGTATTGTCGGTACCCTCAGCACCGACCACCACGTCGACCATTTCGCTTTTCCAGTTGAGGAGTTGTCGCAGCCAGGCGATTTTTTCATCGTAGGATTGGTCGAGCGACGCTGCGCTGCCTTCCTTGTATCGCCAGTGCGCGGCCACACCATATTCGGCGAATCGATGCATCTCCTGAGTGCGTATCTGCACCTCCAGCGTTCTGCCATCGTCGTCCTCGACCACGGTGTGAAGCGACTTGTAGCCATTGGGCTTGGGGCGGGCGATGTAATCGTCGAATTCCTCGGGGATCGGTGTCCAGATGTCATGAATGATAGACAGCACCGTGTAGCAAGTCTTCACATCCTCCACGATGACTCGAAAAGCGCGCACATCATGTAGCCGCGAAAAATCCAGCGACTTACCCTGCATCTTGCTCCAGATGCTGTAGATGTGTTTAGGCCGACCGAATACGTCGGCTCGCACGCCATCACGCGCGAGTGCCTCTTTCAATCGGTTGATTGATGCCTCGACAAAACTCTCTCGCTCCATGCGTCGCTCTTCGAGCATTTTTGCCACGCGCTTATAGCTCGCGGGATCGGTAAAGCGAAACGACAAATCTTCCAGCTCCCACTTCAACTGCCAGATACCCAAGCGATTCGCCAGTGGCGCGTACAGATCAAAACTCTCTCGCGCATAGCGCAGCGTCATCTCATTTTCGAGTTTGCGTTCAGCGAAAAAACGTAGTGTGGTCAACCGGGAGGCGAGTCGCACGAGTACCACCCGCATATCGGTGGCCATTGCGAGGGTCATCTTGCGCAAAGTCTCGAGCTGACTTGCAGCCGCATTGCCAGATTTGCCTTCGGCCTTCAGAAAATTGGCGCCTTCATGCAAGCGCATGAGCTGTCGTATGCCGGAGACCATATCGGCAACCTCTTTGCCGAAACGCGACCCGATCTGTTCAGCCAGCGGCGCATCCAAGGCCACTAGTTCGAACAACATCCCGGCGATCCGGGCATCGACATCGGTTTTGAGCCCAGCAAGTGTGGCCACCACGCCAGCAGAAAACGCCATCGCATCCTGACCTGTCTGCACGACGCGATTGCGATAGGCATCCCGAACAAAGTCCGTGGCAGCTTTGAGACGAGCAGCGTCATCGGCACTGAGGCCTAGCGTCAACTGCTCGTTTCCTTGTGTGACAGCTACCACTGCAACCATGGTCAACCCAACAAAAAGTGCTTTACCAGCGATATCTGATCATCATGCATGAAGGTCGGCGCATGACCCACACCGAGTATCTCGGCCAGCCGCGCACGCGGTCCCCGTTCTGTCATGGCTTGCGCAGTCTCGCGGGTGAGCAGATCGGATTCACTGCCGCGCACCAGCAAAACGGGCGCGCGTATCGCATCATAGGCCGCCCACAAGCCTGCCTCGCTGCGCTTGGTACCCTCTTCGGTGATACCTTCAAAGCCCTTGGCAATGGCGGGATCATAATGTCGCCGCCATTGACCATCGCTGCCTTCGCACAGCACATCGCGTGCCAGCTTATCCCACTCGGCATCGCTGTGCGGGCCGAAGGGCGCACTGACGGTACGAATGTAGTCGCGACCCTGCTCGAAATTATCAAAGCGAACCTCCTGGGCGATATAGTCGCCAATCCGCATCAGCGCAGGAAAATTGAGGTTGGGGCCGATATCATTGAGCACCATTTTTTGTACCGGCGAATGCGGCAGCGCCGCCAGCCCCATACCGATCAGCCCGCCCATGGACGTGCCCACCCAGTCCACCTGCGCGACATCGAGCCGCGCGATCAGCGTGACCATGTCGCTCACGTACTGCGGCACTGCGTAGAGGCGCGGATCACGCAGCCATTCGGAACGGCCTCGCCCAACCACGTCCGGGCAAATCACCCGGTAGTGCTCGCTGAGTGATTCGGCGAGCCGGTCAAAATCATCCGATACCCGTGTCACCCCATGCACGCAGATGAGTACGCGCGGGTTGTGATCGTCCCCCCAGGTTTGATAGGCCATCCGGTGCAAGCCGGCGGGCGAGAGGCATTGCACCATGTTGATTCGAGACTGCGTCATCGTTGTGCTTCCTGTCCAGAGTTGGGCACGGGTTGGGAGAGGCTGAACAAAGCCGCGTTTTACAGCGAGCCTGCGCAGCTGCGCGGCGCTGGGACCTGAAAAATCAAGGCCCTGGTACTGTTTGGCGAGCCACAAAGGATTCTGGTTTTATGTCGTCAGCGCTCCCATGGGCGCATTTTACTGGTCTCTGCGCGTACAATCGTTGGCATTTTCGAGACGCACATCATTCATCTTTACGAGGATCATCATGCAGAAAGCTCAGTTGTCCGGCAAAACCGCACTGGTCACCGGATCCACTTCAGGCATAGGACTTGGCATCGCGCAAGCGCTGGCCGCAGAAGGCGCCTATATTGTGTTTAATGGCTTCGGAGATGCCGCCGAAATTGCGAAGCTCCAGCAAGCGACTGCACAGGATTTCCAGGTCGAGACTTTGTACTGCAATGCCGACATGACCCAGCCTGATGAAATCGCTCAGATGATGCAAGACGCCGCGGCGCGCTTTGGCAGTGTGGATATTCTTGTCAACAACGCGGGCATACAACATGTAGCCAACATCGAAGATTTTCCGATCGAGCGCTGGGATGCCGTGATTGCCATCAATCTCACCTCGGCATTTCACACCACGCGACTGGCACTGCCAAAGATGCGTGAAAAAAACTGGGGCCGCATTATCAATATCGCGTCGGCGCACGGTCTCGTCGCCTCCGCTGGCAAATCAGCCTATGTCGCC
>SYFN01000165.1 GCA_005800405.1 Burkholderiales bacterium | reverse complement strand
GGGCGTAGACGTAATTCTAAAAGAACAACTGCGTTACGGGAAGGCCTTCGGGGAATAAATCAGCGCTTCCTTAAATACGCTAGAAAGGTTTTTATTTTAATAATATTTACCGCTTTTTTCTTGCCACCGCTGCCCGAGCCTGCGATAACGTTAGCCTGAATGATAGTTCACGAGGAGAGCTATGAATGATCACTGAACGACAATCCAGATTCCGAGACCAGTATCTCGCGCAGATCAGCCCGTGGTATCACGGCCTGCTGCATATCGGTGTGATGTATGGCGCCGGCTTGCTGACACTGTGGTGGTGCGTTAGCCAACTGCAGCATCCCACCTGGGAATGGGGGTTGATTATCCCGATTGCCATAGCTGGAAATTTTGCCGAATGGGCGATGCATCTGCACATCATGCATCGCCTTAAAAATGTTTTCGCTTTGTGCGCCATTTACGATCGACATACGCGGCAGCATCATCAATACTTTACCGATAACGACTTTACGATCAGCAGCATCAGGGAATTTCGCATTGTCTTTTTTCCTTGGCGGGTCTTGCTGGTGCTCTCGGTTGCCGGTGCGGTTCTGGGCTGGGTGATTTCACTGATTTTGGGGCCGGACGCAGCTTACATGGTGCCAATCACCATGATCGGTCACTACATGCTGTACGAAAACTTTCACTTTTGCTGCCACGTGCCAGAGAATGCTTTCGTCCGTCACTGCCCCATCATCAACAGCGTGCGTCGACATCACAGCGTTCATCACAATATGGGTGTCATGATGCACATCAACATGAATCTCACTTTTCCGTTGGCAGACTGGGTGATGGGTACCAGCGATCTGAATCGCGGCTTGCTGGGCCATCTATTCAATGGCCATGACAACAAATTCCAAAATTCCGAGTTGACTTCGCTGATTGAAAAATTCCAACAACCTCAGATCGAGGCCACGCGTGTGACGCTGGAGGGGCCTGTGCTTGATGATGAGGATTTGCATGCGCTGACTGGCGCGCACGGCATTCGAATTTGACCTCCAATGTCCACAGCATTTTTTTTGATAGACACAGTGCTATACATGTAGTCCAACTGCAGAAAAATTTTGGAGAGGAATCTAGTCATGGCTTCTGAAACACTGCCTGCATCAATTGAGGAAAGTGCCTACGGTAAGGCAGCACGCAAACTGATACCGTTCCTTTTCATTTGTTATGTGGTCGCGTTTCTCGATCGGGTGAATGTTGGTTTCGCCAAATTACAGATGGCTCCGGAGTTACAGTTTTCAGATGTGGTATACGGCTTTGGTGCTGGCATTTTCTTCATTGGCTATTTCATTTTCGAGGTACCCAGTAACGTCATCCTCGAAAAAGTCGGCGCCCGACCATGGATTGCACGGATCATGATCACGTGGGGCTTGATCTCAAGCGCCTTCATGTATGTCGATCAGATTAGCTGGGGCTCGATTGCGCAAAACTTTGGATGCACCGACGCAGAATTCACTTTTTATGTACTTCGATTTCTACTGGGCGTAGCGGAGGCTGGATTTTTCCCTGGCATTATTCTGTATCTGACCTACTGGTTTCCTGATCGTCGACGTACCAAGATGGTGGCCCTGTTCATGACGGCAATCGCAGTATCCAATTTGGTGGGCTCACCCGTCAGTGGCGGCATCATGCAGTATATGGATGGTGCTGGGGGACTGAGCGGCTGGCGTTGGCTGTTCCTGCTCGAGGGTATTCCCTCCGTTCTGGTTGGTGTACTCGTACTGATGGTGCTACCTAACGGTCCGCGCGATGCCAAGTGGCTCAGCGAAGAGGAACGTGATGCGATTCTCTCGGCAGTCGAGAGTGAGAAAGCCGGTAAAGCACCTGCGGCTTCCGATCATAATTTGATGAGTGCATTTACCGACATCCGCGTCTGGGCACTGGCAGCGATCTACTTCAGCGGCGTGATCTGTTTTTACGCGCTCAATTTCTGGATGCCGACGATTATTCAAGAGCTGGGTGTCGACAAAAAAGATTTTCTTAAAGTGGGCTTGATCAGTATCGTGCCATGGGGTCTGGCTGCCATCTTCATGGTGTATTGGGGTGCTCACTCCGACAAGACAGGCGAGCGACGCTGGCATGTGGCGGGTTCGCTGGTTATGGCAATGACGGGGCTGATACTGCTGGCACTGGCCGGCAAGTCACCGCTGCCGGCAATGATAGGACTGACGATCGTAGCCGCAGGCACGCTGGCATTTGTCTCCACCTTCTGGTCATTACCGACCGCATTCCTGACTGGCACGGCAGCGGCTGGCGGTATCGCGTTGATCAATTCGATCGGCAATCTGGGCGGTCACTTTGGCCCGGATCTGATTGGACGTATCCGGGCACTCAGTCATGGCGCCACCGAGGCAGCGTTCTGGGCACTGGCTGCAATGGCTTTTGCCGGCATGCTCATAACGTTGTGGGTGTCACGAAGGGCGCTGGCACGGCCGGCACCCGATTGATGCGTGAACAGTCTGCAGCTCCTTACGGTCCCGCAGGCTGGCCGCCTCAGTCATCGGCAGAGGCATCCATGCCGGGAAACAGTACCTCCGTGTATCCAAAACGGCTGAAATCGGTTACGCGCATCGGATAAAGCACCCCGATCAGATGGTCGCACTCATGCTGTACCACCCGCGCATGAAAACCATCGACCTCCCGCACGATGCGCTGTCCGAAAGGATCGACGCCGCTGTACCGCAATCGTTGATAGCGCGACACCACGCCACGCAAACCGGGCACGGACAAACAGCCTTCCCAGCCCTCTTCCCTTTGATCTGACAAAGGCTCCAGGACGGAATTGAGCAGCACCGTCTGGGGTACTTCCGGCGCATCGGGATAGCGCGTGTTCTGCTTGAAACCAAAAATCACCACTTGCAGATTCACGCCAATCTGCGGCGCCGCGAGACCAGCACCATTCGCCGCATGCATGGTGTCGAACAAATCGACAATCAGCGCATGCAACTCAGGCGTATCAAATGCCGTGACTGGCTCGGCTTGTCTGAGCAAGCGCGGATCACCCATTTTCAAAATATCGCGTACGGCCATCGCTTTGAGCTCCGATGTTTAGAACCTATCTCGTTAGGCCGCTAGCAGCCTTGGCAGTGCCTTGTCGTCCGTCTGTACTGCTTGCGGTACTGCCGCCTTGCCATCGACCTGACACGACAGGTTCTTAGTCTTGGTGTTTATGTAGCTTCGCATTTTTAATGTCAAAGTCATCTGATATCCAAACAAAGACGCTGGATCCCGTTGCCATCCGGGATCCAGCGTCTTTGCATTTACTCAGCGCGCTGCTTCAACCATTGAGCAAAGGCAGTCCCTGTTTCAGCATGCTGCAGCCCAATCTCCACCGAGGCCTGCAGATACCCAATCTTCGATCCACAATCAAAACGCCTCCCACGATAACGATAGGCCAGTACTGTTTCAGATTGCAGCAGGGCTTCGATGCCATCCGTAAGCTGAATTTCGCCGCCTGTACCCTTACCCAGTTTTTCAAGACAGGTAAATATACCGGGCGTAAGGATATAGCGTCCGACGACAGCTAGGGTAGACGGCGCCTTCTCCGGCACAGGTTTTTCAACGATGCCTTTGACTTTTTCCAGCCGGTCGGCAAAAGCTTCCTTGCTCACGATGCCGTATTGTCGCGTGTGTTCGCGTGGCACATCCTGCACGCCCAGCAAGCTGCATTGTTCGCGTTGGAACTTTGCCGTCATTTGCGCCATCACCCCCTCCGAATCCGACTCTCCCTGCATGAAGTCATCAGCCAAGAGCACGGCGAAAGGATCATCGCCCACAATAGGGCGCGCGCAGAGCACGGCATGACCAAGACCCAGCGCCTGCGGCTGCCGTATGTACATGCAATGCACTGATTTCGGTATGACCTCACGCACCATCGTTAATAGCTGCTGCTTGCCTGCGGCTTCAAGTTCTGCTTCGAGTTCGTAGGCTTTGTCGAAATGATCTTCGATCGCACGCTTGTTGCGGCCGGTGATGAAGATCATCTCCGTAATGCCTGCTTCGACCGCCTCCTCCAAGGCG
>SYFN01000164.1 GCA_005800405.1 Burkholderiales bacterium | reverse complement strand
CCTGACGGCGCGGGCCGTTGGGTGAATTGATTTAAGGCAGCCAGAGTCTGCGACCAAATACGGTTTCGATATAGCCCAGCGATTTGGCCTGCTGACGAATATCGTCCATGAACTGCTTCACGCCTGCAAATCGCGTGAAATATTTGTCCATATACATCTGTGCCGCCGAACGCTCTACACCCAGATTGCTGGCCAATCCGAAGGCGCTCATGCCATACATGAGACCGAAGTTGATCACCTTGGCCGCACGCCGCTGCTCACTGTCCACTTGATCAACCGCTACACCAAAAATCTCGGCCGCAGTCGCACGGTGAATATCCTCGCCCGAAGCAAAGGCGCGTAACATACCGGGATCGCCGGACAGATGCGCCATGATGCGCAACTCGATTTGAGAATAATCCGCAGAGATGATCTGATGTTCGGGTGCGACGATAAAGGCCTCGCGAATGCGCCGTCCCTCGACAGTACGTACCGGACTGTTTTGCAGGTTCGGCTCATTGGATGACAAACGCCCAGTGACTGCGATCGCCTGACCATAATTCGTATGCACACGCCCTGTCTGCGGATTAACCATACGCGGCAGCTTGTCGGTGTAAGTAGACTTCAGTTTGGACAGGCTGCGGTAATCCAGCAGCAGCTTGGGCAGCGGATAGTCTTCGGCCAGCTTTTGCAATACCTCTTCATCGGTGGAGGGAGTACCACCCGGCGTTTTCTTCACCACTGGCAAACTCAGCTTATCGAACAAAATCTCGCCCAGTTGTTTGGGCGAATTCAGATTGAATGGCTGGCCAGCCAGCGCATGCGCCTGCTGCTCGAGTGACAGCAGACGCGTACCCAGTTCCGCCGACTGGACTTCGAGCAGAGCGACATCAATCAATACACCGTTGCGCTCGACCCGCTGCAACACGCGCGAGGTCGGTAATTCAATTCGCTCGTATATGAAGCGCAGTTTCTCGTTGGTCTCGATGCGTGGCCACATCGCCTGATGCAGGCGCAGCGTGATATCGGCGTCCTCGGCTGCATATTCGGTAGCGCGTTCAATGCTGACTTCATCAAAACCGATTTGCGATGCGCCCTTGCCGCAGACGTCCTGATAACTGATGGTTTTTTTATCCAGCCAGCGCAGCGCGAGACTGTCCATATCATGGTTGCGATGCGACTCGAGCACGTAAGACTGCAGCAAAGTGTCATGCACAATGCCCTGCAGAGCGACGCCGTGATTGGCAAATACATGGCTGTCGTATTTCAGGTGCTGACCCAGCTTGGGCTTTGCCGGATTTTCCAGCCAGGGTCGCAGGATGGCCAGAACCTGCTCGCATGAGAGCTGGTCTGGTACACCCGGGTAGCTATGGCCGATGGGAATATACGCGGCGTTACCTGCCTCCACACAGACAGAAATACCCACCAGACTGGCGCGCATGGCGTCCAATGAGGTGGTCTCGGTGTCGACAGCAGTGAGTGCGGCAGCATCCACCTTTGCCAGCCATTGCTGCAGTTGCGCCTCGGTGAAAATGGTCTCGTAGTGGACTTGGGGAGGCGGATCAGGCAAGGCATCAGCAGCGAACAAGCCAACTTGCGCATCACCTTCAGTACCCTGCACCAACGTGGCAGCGGCCAGACGCTCTGCATTGATCTCGCGCAGCCAGGTGCGAAAACCCATGCGCGCGAAAAATTCGCGCAAGGCTTCCTTGTCCTCGGGACGATTGATCAGCTGCTGATCGACGGCACTCAGGTGCTCAGACAGGTCACAGTCACACTTCACCGTCACCAGATACCGCGCTTGCGGCAGCCAGTCGAGTGCGCGACGCAGATTTTCACCCACCACACCGCCGATGTCATTTGCATGCGCTGTTACGTCATCCAGCGTGCCATACTGGGTGAGCCATTTCACCGCGGTCTTTGGGCCGACTTTTTCAACGCCCGGTACGTTGTCTACCGTATCGCCCACCAGGGTAAGGTAATCAACGATGCGCTCCGGGGGCACGCCAAATTTGGCGATCACACCATCACGGTCGAGCTTTTCATTGCTCATGGTGTTGACCAGCGTAACTCGCTCATTGACCAATTGCGCGAGATCCTTGTCACCCGTCGACACCACGGTATCAAGGCCTTGCGATGCCGCCTGGACCGCCAGCGTGCCAATCACGTCATCAGCCTCAATGCCTTCGACCATCAGGATGGGCCACCCCATCGCCCGCACGACTTCGTGGATGGGCTCGATCTGACGCACCAGATCCTCGGGCATAGAGGCCCGATTGGCTTTGTATTCGGGGTAAAGGTCGTCGCGAAAGGTTTTCCCTTTTGCATCGAATACGCAGGCAATGTATGCTGCAGCGTAGTCCTGCCGCAGCCGTCGCAGCATGTTAATCATGCCGTAGATGGCGCCTGTGGGCGCACCCTCTGCATTGCGTAGATCGGGCATCGCATGAAAGGCTCGATACAAATAACTCGAACCATCTACCAGCAACAGGGTTTTATTCATATGGAACGCGACCGGAAATATGTACCGCGACTGCGGCAGCTGACAAATCTTGAGCGCGCCACGTCACGCAAGGCCAGCGACTCTCGGCAAATGTTCACAATTATGGCAGAGTTTATTGACGTGGCTGACCGCCTGTCGGGGATTCGACCTGCGGTCTCGATCTTCAGCTCTGCACGCATCAGCTCCGACAATCCCTACCACGCTACGGCGACGGATATCGCGCGCCGGCTCTCGGATGAGGGTTTCTCCATCATCACCGGCGGCGGTCCCGGCATCATGGAAGCCGCCAACAAAGGTGTATTCGAGGGCGGCTCTCCGTCCATCGGCCTCAACATCGACCTGCCGCACGAACAGACCAGAAATAGCTGGCAAAATATCTCGCTGTCATTCCGCCAATTCTTCGCACGCAAAGTCGCTTTCGTAAAATATGCCGATGCCTACGTCATTCTGCAGGGAGGATTTGGCACTCTGGATGAGCTCAGCGAAGTCATCACCCTGATACAGACCGGCAAATCCCGGCGCATTCCCGTCATTTTGGTTGGGACGACCTTCTGGCATGGCTTACTGCAGTGGGTGCGCGAGCAAATGGGGGAGCTGGGTCTGATCCACCCTGAAGATCTGGGCCTGGTGCAGTTGATCGACGAACCCGCACGGATCGTGGACGCTATTTTTGCCTTCTATGAAGAACGGGAAATCGTACAGGCGGAGATCGAGAGGCCGCACCAATCCTTCCTCTGACCAGCCAGCGGGTGGTTTGCTAGAATGGCGACTAGCGCGCAAGGTGTGGCGCTCACTTTCCTTACGGGGCCCTTTCATGAAACAGCACTCATCCGGCTTGCGTCAGTGGCACCGTGTCTGTATCGGCACTGCCCTGACCGCCTGTCTTGGTATCGCACATAGCATCACCCTGGAGCCCTTGCCTGATGACAGCTTGCCGGCGGTGGCAGCGGATAGCGTCACACAAATTATCCAGACTCGCGAACAAAATGCTGTGACTTCGGTGCGTGTAAAACGCGGTAACAATGTCTACCATGTCACCCCGGCAGAGCAGATTCCGGCATATGAAGGTGGTGGACGCGCAGCCCAATGGGAAATCTTTGAGTTTCGCAGCAAGTCCCCAAAGGACAGCCCGTCGGCGCCTCCGCCACCCAGCCGCTGAAGCGCAAGATGCACGATACCCAACCTCGGCTGAATCTTTTTCCTGTTTTCTTTTATGGCAGTTTTCACACCGGTCAGCCTTGTAGATGTCGTTCCCTGGGCTGAGCAATTCCCGATTGGTAAGGTCAAATCGCTTGAAGGTATCGCTTCAGGTATAGAAAACAGCAATTTTTTTCTCACCACGGATCACGGCGAGTTCGTACTTACCTTGTTCGAAAAACTCAGTTTCGAACAGCTGCCTTTCTATTTGAACCTGATGCGGGATCTTGCAGAACGCAAGGTACTGGTGCCAGCACCGATTGCCAGCCATCAGGGCGAGATCATGAATTCCCTCAATGGCAAGCCCGCCTCGGTGGTGACTCGACTCAAGGGAAGCTGGCAGCCTTCACCGCAAGCGGTTCACTGCAGGGCTGTGGGAAATATGCTGGCCCGCATGCATCTGGCGGCGCAGGACTATGCACTCTACCAGCCGAATTTACGCAGTCTGGATTGGTGGCGCGAGACCACGCCGCTGGTACTGCCTCACCTGAATGAGGCCACCGGACATCTGCTAAAAGCCGAGATGCATTTTCAGGAGACTTTTGCGTTATCCAACATCTATCATATACTCCCGCGAGGCCCCATTCACGCCGATCTGTTTCGCAATAATGTGATGTTCAATGGCGACGAACTGACCGGATTTTTTGATTTCTATTTCGCTGGTTGTGACACCTGGCTATTCGATGTGGCCGTCACCGTCAACGACTGGTGCATTGATCTGGATACGGGTGCCACTGATCCACTTCGGGTACGCGCCATGGTCGATGCCTATCACGCGGTACGCCCGTTCACCAACGCTGAAAAAGAAGCATGGCCTGCGATGCTGCGCGCAGCGGCGCTGCGATTCTGGATATCCCGGCTTTATGATTTCTATATGCCACGCGAAGCCGAAATGCTGACTCCTCATGACCCGACTCATTTCGAGCGTATCTTGCGCCACCGCATAGGCACTATGGTCGAAGGCTTGGCATGAACACCGACGATATCAGTACCAGTAAAGGTATCGACTGGATAAGGCAGGGATTTGCCCTGTTCCGCAAACAACCTGCGGAATTGTCGATGCTTTTTCTGCTGTACATGCTGCTGATGTTTGTGCTGTCGCTGATACCGCTGGTGGGGCAGCTGTTGCCGCTGCTACTGGTACCGATATTTTCTATGGCCTTCATGCAAGCCTGTGTAGAAATCGAAGCGGGTCGCAAGGTAAGGTCGGATTTGCTGCTGACCGCCTTCCGCTCACCCGCGCTGGGTACGCTACTGCGCCTCGGCGTGCTGTATTTGCTGGCAGCCATGTTGGCTGTTGCGGCATCCGTTATTGTGGATGATGGTGTCTTCTGGAAGCTGATGTCAGGCCAGCTGCGTGCAGACGAGCAAAATATCCCAGTCGCCGATCTTCCGCTGGCGATGGTGTTTTCTGCGCTGATCTATGTGCCCTTCGCAATGGCCTTCTGGCATGCCGCACCGCTCGCGACTTGGCAGAAAATGGGTTTATTCAAGGCCATTTTTTATAGTTTCTTCGCCGTACGCCGCTGTGGTAAAGCCTTCCTCGCGTATGCACTCGGCTGGATCGTCGTTGGCATCGCCGTACCTGCTATCATCAGCGCTCTTCTGGGCTTGATTCTCGGCAAAACTATTGTCGCGATCATGTTGCTCATGCCCCTGTCCGTGATACTCACGATCGTGATGTATTGCTCTTTTTACCCCACCTACCTACAGGTTTTTGAACGGCCGGAACAAAGCAAAATTTAGCGTTACTGATTTAGTGAAAATTTTAAAACAGCGTGGTTTCAAGTACGAAGTGCAACACGGTTTAGAGATTCATGAAACACCTGATGCGGGGTTTTAAATCCCAATCGTTTTCTGGGGCGGTGATTCAATCGATCTTCGATCATTTTAAGCTCTGCATCAGTAACCGT
>SYFN01000163.1 GCA_005800405.1 Burkholderiales bacterium | reverse complement strand
ATGACGATGCGCCGCATGGCCACTGCGAAGTGGTTTTCGATAATGTGCGCGTACCTGCATCGAATATTCTGCTCGGCGAAGGGCGTGGCTTTGAAATTGCCCAGGGTCGTCTTGGTCCCGGACGCATTCACCACTGCATGCGCGCCATTGGCACGGCAGAACGGGCAGTGGAATTGATGTGTCGTCGCATTGATACGCGCGTCGCTTTTGGTAAAAAAGTCTCCGAACAAGGCGTATGGCGCGAGCGTATCGCTGAGTCGCGCATCATGATAGACAGCGCGCGCCTGCTGGTACTGAAAGCTGCGTACATGATGGATACGGTTGGCAATAAAGTGGCCAAGAGTGAAATCGCGATGATCAAAGTACTGGCACCCGTGATGGCGCAGAAAGTGATTGATTGGGCGATTCAGGCACACGGCGGTGGTGGTGTCTCCGATGATTTCCCGCTCGCACAACTCTGGGCCCACAACCGCACTCTGCGTATTGTCGATGGTCCGGATGAAGTCCACCGCAACGCGATTGCCAAGTTGGAGATTGCAAAATACGCGGACCTGCCAGGCGAGCGTCTGGATTTGCCCGTCACGCGAGGATAGGCTTTCGCGAGGTAAAGCATAACCACAAAGTGCCGGCCAGCCGGCACTTTTCATTGGGATAAAAGAAAATGATTGAAGCGTATTCCATGGCCACGCCAAATGGCCACAAAGTACATATCATGCTCGAAGAATGCGGACTTCCGTACCGAGCGCACAACATTGATATTAGTCAGGGCGATCAGTTCAAACCTGAATTTCTCGCTATCTCGCCAAACAATAAAATCCCTGCCATCGTTGACCCGGATGGTCCGGATGGGCAAACGATATCCTTGTTCGAATCGGGCGCGATCCTCGTTTATCTGGCTAGCAAGGTCAATCGCTTTCTCGGCACCACTGACCGAGAAAAATTCAACGTGCTGCAATGGCTGATGTTTCAAATGGGCGGACTCGGCCCCATGCTGGGACAGGCACATCACTTTCGCATCTACGCGCCGGAGCAAATTGATTACGCGGTGACACGCTACACCAATGAAGCAAAGCGTCTTTACGGTGTGATGGACCGCCAGTTGGCAAAGTATCGTTTTATTGCCGGTGATGACTACACTATTGCTGACATCGCCTGCTTCCCATGGACGCGCTCCTGGAAAAATCAGGGCATAGACTGGGCGGATTATCCGCATGCCAAATACTGGCATGATGAAATCGCCGAGCGCCCTGCGGTACAACGCGGCGTGGAAGTGCTCACGCATTTACGCAAGCCACTGGTTGACGACAAGGCACGCGAGATGCTGTTTGGCAGCACGCAGTACCAGAAGCGTTAAGACCATGAACCGCCCCAGCGTATTGGCCTTTGATGTCTTTGGTACCGTCGTCGACTGGCATGGATCCATCAGCCGGGAAGCCGTATCGATCATTCCTGGTATCGATGGTGATGCATTCGCCAATGCCTGGCGTGCCGGTTACCAGCCTGCGATGGCGGAGGTCCGCAGCGGCAAACTAGGCTGGACAAAAATCGATGATCTGCATCGATTGATTCTGGATCGTCTGCTGATGGATTTTGGCGTCGATCTCGACGAAACCGCTCGCCAGCATCTCAATCGCGCATGGCACCGACTTGACCCGTGGCCCGATGCCGTAGCCGGACTGACGCGTCTGAAATCCGGATTCACCATCGTCACACTCTCGAACGGTAATTTATCACTCCTTGCCAACATGGCCAAGCGCGCGCAACTTCCCTGGGATCTGATTCTTTCTGCGGAAGTTTTCCGGCACTACAAACCTGATCCTGAAACCTATCTGGGTGTGGCTGCGTTATTTGATCTGACACCGCAGGAGGTGATGATGGTCGCCACGCATGAAGATGATCTCCAGGCAGCGCAAGGCTGCGGTCTGCAGACGGCCTATGTGCACAGGCCACAGGAGTACGGTCCTGCTGCGGCAAAAGCAGTGGGTGATCTCGGCAGTTTTGATGTGCGGGCACAGGATTTCAACGATCTCGCTGATCAGTTTCATTTATAAAAACGATTGTATCGGCCGCAGATAATCCAAGTAATAACGATTTTTTATTCGTGGTCAAGGCTGCAATTTGTGGGTAAGCTCCGCACAAAACCAACGTAAATGTCCGGAGTTCTTCTTATGCCATCCCCCAACGCCAGCGGCAGCACCACCAGCTTTAACCTCAGCGGCACGAATGATCTTGACGCGATCCTCAACGAAGACAAGCTGAAATGGGGTGGTGGCTCGGGAGCGCCAATGGTCACCTACAGCTTTCCGACGACCAATAAGTTTTGGAGCGCTGGGTACGGTGAAGAGATACTCCCCAATAATTTCGCTCCACTGTCACAAGACAACTACGCGACAGTGACGGCTGCCCTGCAGACTTGGAGCAGCGTCGCGAATATTTCCTTCCAGCTGGTGCCAGAAACGGCGAATTCGGTCGGAGATATCCGCTTTGCGTACAGCTACGCAGTTAACGACTCTGCCTGAGGCTATGCATTCTATCCATCTCCGGATCCGTGGACAGGTGACATCTGGATCAACCGTAAGCTCGTGCTCGATCAAGAGAAGGCGAACTTCGCCCCAGATACGATCGATTTTGAAAACCTGATTCACGAGGCGGGCCATGCGATCGGTCTCAAGCATCCCGGCAATTACAACGCCGGTGGTGGCGGCAGCGGCGGACCCTACATTACGCCTAGCCTGGACAAGGTCAATTACACCATCATGTCTTACACCGAGGCGGACTGGGCCGAAGCGAGCGGGACGCCTATTTATCCGTGCACACCGGGCGTATACGACATCCGTGCAATCCAGTACCTGTACGGTGTCAACACCGCGACCAACGCGGGTGATACAAGCTATAAATTCAGCCCGTCCGCGCTGCGCGGCGAATCGCTGTGGGATGGCGGCGGCAACGATACCATTGATGCCAGTGATTTTTCAGTGGCCGTGAAGATCGACCTGGTTGACGGGAATTACAGCAGTATTGGCCTTGACAACAATATCGGGATCGCTTTCGATGCGGTGATCGAGGCAGCAATCGGCGGCTCAGGCGCCGACACGCTGATCGGGAACGATGCAAGCAACACGCTGACCGGTAACGCCGGCAGTGACAAGTTCCTATTCAACGCGGCGATCGACGGCGCGAAAAATGTTGATACCATCACCGATTTCCGTCCTGGCGAGGACAAGCTGTACTTGAACGCGGCAGTATTCTCGGCGCTCAATTCGGCCAAGCTAACGCAGTCGCTGGTGTCCGGCACCGGCATTACTCCGTCCTCGTCAGCGCAGCACCTGCTTTATGACACCGCGACCGCCATCTTGTCATATGACGCCGATGGCAACGGTTCGACGGCAGCCATCAGGTTCGCTAAGCTGAACGGTGCGCCAAAGCTGGCGGCCAGCGATATCCAGATCGTCGGTAGCGGTGGCAGCTCGTCATCATCGGGACAGACCGCCTCGAACATCACCCGGGTCTATGATGGCCAGATCGAATCAGGCGGCTCGACGAAGGACACGCTTGAAGGTGGCACTGGCGACGATCAGATCGCGGGCGAGGAAGGTAATGACTCCTTGTATGCGGGCGATGGCGATGATTACCTCGACGGCGGCGATGACAACGATTGGCTGGAAGGCGACGACGGCGATGACATTGTCTCAGCCGGAGCCGGCGACGATGTCGTGTACTCTGGACTCGGCAACGACGAGGTCTATGGCGACGACGGCAAAGACAAGCTGTATCTCGATGAGGGCGACGATTACTCGGAAGCCGGCGGCGGTGCCGATAGTGTATTCGGCGGGACTGGCAATGACCAGATATTCGGTGATGCCGGCAACGACAAAATCGAAGGTGGCGAGGGTGATGACGAAATCGGCGGCGATGACGGTAGCGACATGCTGTTGGGTGGGGCCGGTAACGATGTACTGGAAGGGGGTAGCGGCGCCGACAAGATGGCTGGCGGCATCGGCGACGATATTTATTTCGTCGATACCAAGAAGGACGTCGTCGCCGAAAAATCTGGCCAGGGCGATGACTCAGTCGTGAGCTCAATCAGCTATGTGCTCGGTAATTTTATCGAGAACCTTTTCTTGTACGGCGACGTAGGTCTGACTGGCATCGGTAACAAGCTCGACAACTACCTTTGCGGCACGGACGAGGATGACGTGCTGAATGGCAAGGAGGGGCAGGATATCCTTGAGGGCGGCCAGGGCGATGATGTATTCGTGTTCGATACTAAATTGTCGACCACGACCAACGCCGATTGGATCGATGATTTCGTCAGCGGCCAAGATTCGATCATGTTGAGTAAGAAGATTTTTGTGAAGCTTCCGACCGGCGTCTTGTCCGATGAGGACTTACTGATCACCAGCCTTGAGGAAGACGAAGTGGCTTCCAGCGAATCGGGCGAGCGTTTCATCTATGACGAGGCAACGGGTTACCTCTATTTCGACAGGGACGGTATGGGCAGCGCTGTCGGCGTGCTGTTCGTGACGCTAACAGGCCAACCAGAGCTCGCCGCTTCGGATATTTTCATTGCCTGACAATCACCCGACGCTCGTGTAGGCATTTCACCTCAAGGGCTGCGTGCTGTATGCAGCCCCGTCATTGCGTACTCAATTCACGATGGTAACGTCGGTATTGAGTCCGTCGCATGTAAGAACCTATCTCGTTTGGCCGCTCGCTGCCTGGCGAGATAGGTTCGAAATCTGCTGAACTTGGCTGCCAAATATTCAAGACCCAGCAGACACATTGCTGTTTGATGATGACAACCGATAGGCGCAGATAGCCGCACAACAAGGACCGGCCTCAAGTGTGGAAAATTAGGCGGCAGTTTTTGATCAAATCGGTAGGTGAACACCACAGACGATGCACCTGAGATAAAACATGCGTTATTCCTGCAGGCTGATCAGTAGGATGGTGTCCGTCTTTTTGAACGCGGCCGACCCACCAGCAGTGGAATCAAGACCTCCACCACGATTGCATTCGACGCCGACACTATGGACGCCTTGAGCGCCACGGCCCCGGGGTAGCAGACCTCGATGAATCAAGCAGGACGCGAATGGCTAGATGCACATCCTGTCAAAATAGCTGACTAAAAATACCGGCGCAATACCGACTCAGCCACACATACCGGCTTGTCGCTACCCTCCTGCTCGACAGTCATCTTCCAGACACTCTGAACGCAATCCGGCAGACGCTCGACCGACAGCAGAGAAAATCGTCCTCGCACTCGACCACCGACACGCATGGGCGATGGAAAACGTACTTTGTTAGTACCGTAATTAATACTCATCTTGCCGAAAGGGAGTTCGACCTGTGACTCGAAAAATTTCGGCACCAACGATAATGTCAAAAAACCATGGGCTATCGTTCCGCCGAACGGTGATTCACGCTTCGCGCGTTCGATATCGACATGAATCCACTGAGGATCATCGGTCGCCTCAGCGAACTTATTCACGCGCTCCTGACTGATCGTCAGCCAATCAGTGACGCAAACTTCCTTACCGATTTCGGCTTCCAATGATTCGGGCGTGTCAAACGTTCGCATCCATTTTCCTTTGAAGATCAAGCGATTAAGCCACCGCAGCGAACACTGGCTGAGCAATGAAACGTGCGAGATGATGGTCGGTATCGCCCAGCGTCAATTCAATGGCACTCAAGCGTTTGAAGTAATGTGCCGCCGGAAGTTCATTAGTCACACCCATACCGCCATGCAGCTGAACTGCTTGTTGCCCGATGTATTTCATCGCCTCACCCACACGTGCCTTGGCTGCAGAGGTCATGCGCCGACGCTCGCTTGCATCCTCGGACGACATACTCACTGCAGCCAGCATCGCCATCGAGCGTGCCTGCTCCAGCTGCATGAACATCTCGGCCATGCGGTGCTGAAGCACCTGAAACTTCCCAATCGGCACACCAAATTGCTGACGTGTCTTTAGATATTCCAGCGTAGCATCCGTCAGTGCTTCCATCACACCCAGCGCCTCTGCGCATAACAACGCAACGCCATGATCGGTCGCGGCCTCCAACAGTGCCCAGCCCTCACCCTCGACACCCAGCAGCGATGAGGCAGGGACCTCCACCTGTTTGAGGTCGATAGCAGCCATGCGCATACCGTCGTTGCTGCGCGCATCGCGAATACGGATACCTGGGCTGTTCGCTGGAATTATGAAAATGGAGATTCCCTTGGTATCGCGGTTCGTACCCGCGCTACGCGCAGATACCATCAGATGTCCCGCCTGAGCGCCGTGCAAGACAGCGGACTTGCTGCCATCAATCACATAGTAGCCATCCACTTTGCGAGCCGAGGTTTCGATATGCATGAGTTCATGACGCGACTGCCGCTCGCCGAGTGCACAGGCGAGGATCATCTCACCCGCAGCGACCTTGGTCAGTACCTCACCATGACCACCCGACAGTTTCAGAAACTGGACACCCAAGGCGGTGGCAAACACCGGCTCAATCACAAGCGCGCGTCCCAGGGCCTGCATGACCACCATCTGATCGATCGCAGTACCATCAAAGCCATCGTGCTCTGAGGGCACAGGCAAGGCTAATACACCCAGCTCTGCCAGAGCCTGCCAGGCAGCGCTCGATACGCCCGCATCAGAGCTGATGATCTGCTTGCGCTTCTCAAAGCCGTAGTCTTTTTCAGCCCAGCGCGCAATCGCATCGGCGAGTTGCTGCTGCTCGGAGTTCAAGTCAAAGTCCATATTGTCTCGGTCCTCTCACAGACCCAGAATCATCTGGGTAATGATATTTTTCTGGATCTCGTTCGACCCGCCATAAATTGTGGTCTTGCGATAGTTGAAGTAGTACGGCATCAGCGGCGCTGTGTCGTCATCCCCGACCGATGTCGATACCTCGTCACCCTCCAGATAAGACAACTCAAAAGGCAATCCCAGTGGTCCGGCCGCTTCGACCATCAGCTCGGTCAGGCGCTGTTGGATTTCAGTGCCTTTCACTTTCAGCATCGAGGCTTCCGGTCCCGGGGCACGGCGTTTGGCTTCCTGCGATATCACCCGCAAAACGGTCACCTCGAGTGCCATCAGATCAATCTCCAGCGAAGCAACCTTGGAGGCAAAGAGCACATCGTCTAGCAGCGGGCGGCCACCCTTTTGCATACGCATAGCGAGTCGCTTCAGAAACTGAAGCTCACGCTTGGATCGGCCAACAGCCGCAATGCCTGTCCGCTCATGACCGAGCAGATGTT
>SYFN01000162.1 GCA_005800405.1 Burkholderiales bacterium | reverse complement strand
GGATCAAAAATCCGCTGTCATGCATGTCGTGCGCGAGCACGGCCTGGGCGCCTGCAGTCACATCATTGGCAAGCTCAATGATCGTGGCGTGATCGAGCTTACGCGCGATGCCAAAGTTATTTACAGCGCGAAGCGGGTGGCGCTGCATCGCGTCTGGAGCGAGACCAGTTGGCGCATTGCTCGCCTTCGCGATAACCCCGCTTGCGCCGATGCAGAATATGACCGCCTCCTTGATGAAACCGATCCCGGCATCCATCCAAAACTAAGCTTTGACCCTTCAGACGATATCGCGGCGCCCTTTATCAACACCGGCATTCGTCCGCGCGTAGCGATCTTACGCGAGCAGGGTGTGAATTCGCATGTGGAAACCGCCTGGGTCATGCACAAGGCGGGGTTTGATGCGATTGATGTTCACATGAGTGACCTGATAGCCGGTCGCGCCAGTCTGGCGGATGTCAAAGGGCTGATCGCTGCGGGTGGTTTTTCATACGGTGATGTGCTTGGCGCTGGAGAGGGCTGGTCGAAAACGATTTCATTCAACGAGCAGCTCTCATCGCAGTTTCAGGCCTTCTTTCAGCGTGCCGATACCTTCGCACTGGGCATTTGTAACGGCTGTCAGATGATGAGCAGCCTGAAATCCATTATTCCGGGTGCCAGCCACTGGCCAAAATTTACGCGTAACCAGTCGGAGCAGTTCGAGGCACGGTTTGCGATGATCGAAGTGATGGACTCACCGTCGATCTTCTTTGCCGGCATGGCTGGGACCAAGGCACCGATTGCGGTGGCTCATGGCGAGGGATTTGCCAATTTTTCGGCGACCGGCACGCAGAGCGACGTCCTGGTGGCAGCGCGCTTCGTCGACAACACCGGCGCGGTCACCGAGCGTTACCCCTATAATCCCAATGGTTCACCGGCGGGGATTACCTCAGTGACAACGAGTGATGGTCGTTTTACGGTGATGATGCCCCATCCGGAACGGGTGTTCCGCACGGTGCTCAATTCCTGGCATCCAGAGGCGTGGGGTGAGGATGCGCCCTGGATGCGGATGTTCCGCAACGCGCGTAGGTGGGTAGGCTAGCGACACGCAGGCAGCTCTGAAAATCCTTGCCGTACGGGTTTGCTGTTTCCATTCACTGAAAAAACAAAGGGCTCCGCGAGGAGCCCTTTGTGCTTAAGACCGGAACCAGACTAAAAGATCAACCGTATCCCTTACTGGATTTTTGCTTTCTTCTTCAGATCCTGCTGAAACGTCTGCAGCTTTTTTTGTTGCAGCGATTCAGATATCTGCGATTTGACTTCTTCGAATTTGGGTACTTGTGCATCGCGTACTTCGTCAAGTTTGATGACGTGATAACCGAACTCAGTTTGTATCGGTACTTGAGAAAATTCGCCCGTTTTTAGAGCTACCATAACGTCGGAAAATGGCTTGACGAACGCGTTTGCAGGCGCCCATCCAAGGTCACCGCCGTGCTGCGCAGAAACAGGGTCTTTTGATCCCTTGGTCAATTCTTCGAATTTGGTACCGGATTTCAGCTTGCTGATGATGCTTTTGGCATCATCTTCTTTCTCCACCAGAATGTGACGCGCGTGATATTCCTTGCCACCCGACTGCACTTTGAATTTGTCATACTCTGCTTTCATTTCCTCGTCTTTGACCGGATTCTTAGTCAGGTATTCCGTTGCAAATGCACGGATAACGATGGATTGGCGCGCCAGTTCGATCTGGTTCTTGATGTCGGCGCGGGCGCCTATGCCCTGTCGGTCCGCTTCCTGCGTGAGGATTTCACGGTTGATCAACTCGTCTTTGATCATGGCACGCATTTCAGGCGTGTCCTGCTGCCCTTGCTGGACCATCTGCTTGACCATCGCATCAACACGATTCGAAGGGATAGCTTTACCATTGACGACAGCGACGTTTTGCGCCACTGCGGAAAGTGAAGCGAATGCGGTCAGCGCCAAAACCAAACGAGCGATTTTCAAGTTCTTCATGAGGGGTAGTAGTGAAAATGTTGGAAAAAATACCGCGTCAGCTACAGAAGTGCCGCTTCAGTTCTCGGCTGCTTCTGCCGGGGTCAGTAGGGTCATTGCGAGTGCATGTATCTCTTTTTGCATCAACTCGCGCAGGCAATCATACACCAGACGGTGGCGGCCGACTTTACCCACGCCTTCAAAGCGTGCTGATACCAGCCGTAAGCGGTAGTGCCCACCACCAGAGGCAGCCCCTGCGTGACCCGCGTGCAGCGCCGACTCGTCGTCGACCTGGCACTCCAGGGATGCAAAGTCCTCGCGCAGCAAGGTGTTGATGGTCTCAACGCGATTCATTCCGCCTCCCTAAGATAACGGCCAAGGTAAACGCTTTGCGCAATGATGAAAACGATCATCAGACCAAGAAAGCCGAACAATTTGAAATTCACCCAGAAAGCAAGGGGGAAGCTGAAGGCCACATAGAGATTGACCGCTCCCATCCCGGCAAAAAAGAGTCCCCAAGCGAGGTTCAGGCGGGTCCAGACCGGATCGGGCAAGTTCAGTTGCTTTCCCATCATTGAACGCATGAGATTTTTACCAAACAAAATAGGACTCACGAGAAAGGCCAGTGAAAAGCACCAGTAGAGCACAGTGGGCTTGAGCTTGATGAATTGCTCATCATGAAAATAAATTGTGGCGCCACCAAACAAAACGATGATGCCCAACGACACCCAGAGCATATCGTCGACTGGCTTGCGTCTGGCCAGCAACCAGCCAATCTGTGCGATCGTCGCCAGAATCGCCACTGCCGTGGCAAGTAATATGGGTGCTTGTGCCAGACTGACTTCGCCGCCGGAAACCAGACCCGAAAGGTAGTGAGCTCCGAATGCCTGCGCCGCTTCTGGGTTTGCACCCGCGACCTTGAAAACGAGAAAAAACAGAATGACCGGAAACAGGTCGAATAAAAGTTTCATGACACGGCAAGCCTAGGGCGATGGAGTGAAGGTCAATGCAGCGGAATTGATGCAGTAACGTAGACCTGTTGGTGGCGGGCCATCGGGAAAAACATGGCCAAGATGAGCGTCGCAGACGTTGCAGAGAATTTCTGTCCTGGTCATGCCATAGCTGTGATCCGCTCGTTCAGCGACGTGTGCGGGATCAATCGCTTTGAAATAACTGGGCCAGCCACACCCTGAATCAAATTTGGTGTCGGATTCGAACAGTGGCGTTTCACAGCAAACACACTGATAGATACCGTGTGCATGATGGTCCCAGTATTTGCCTGTGAAAGCACGCTCGGTACTGGCATGCCGCGTGACCTCATACGACATGGGCTCCAGAAGGGCGCGCCATTCGGCATCGGTACGCACGATTTTTTTAAGCGTCATTATCTACTCTGGCAGGTTTCACGATGAGCAACTGACTTCAATGGCGGCTGCCCAATCCGGGGGCAGTGCAGCATATTGCTCATGCTCAGGTTGCTCATCAAAAGGTCTGTGCAGAATTTCCAGCAAAGTTTTGACTTCGGAAAAATCCTTGTTCTGTGCTTTGTCGATCGCGATCTGCGCAAGGTAATTTCGCAGTACATATTTGGGGTTCACCTTGTCCATCGCCTGCTTGCGCCGCGTATCGTCGATGTTCTCCAGAGCCAGGCGTTGCCTGTATTCCGACAGCCATGCGTCAAACGCAGACCTATCGATAAAGAGATCCCGCAGAGTTTCATCCTGTTGGGTGGCACTCATTTTTACCGACGATAAATGTCGGAAAAAATAGGGAAAATCCACACGACTGGCAGTCATCAGAGCCAACAGCCGCTCGATCAGTGTCGCATCGCCCTCCAGAGTGCCGATGAATCCGAACTTCGCCCGCCACAAACTTTGCATGCTGGATTCGAATGCAGGTTTGAATACAGACAACGCATCGTAGACATCGTTGGCCTCGCCGATCAGGGGTAGCAGTGCTTGTCCCAGCGCATAGCAATTCCATTCGGCGATGCGAGGCTGCATGCGGTAGGAATAGCGTCCATGGCTGTCGGTGTGATTACAAATATGCGCGGGGTCATAGGCTTCCATAAAACCGTAGGGGCCATAGTCCAGCGTGATTCCCAGGATTGACATGTTGTCGGTATTCAGAACGCCATGCATGAAGCCTGCCGCCTGCCATTGCGCGACCAGCATGGCGGTGCGACGAGTCACTTCAGCCAACAGCGCATGGTAGGGGCGCGTTGCGCCTTGCAATTCGGGAAAGCTGTTGGCGATCACGTAATCAGCCAGTATCTGCAACTCGGGCTTGCGGTCCTTGTAGAACCAGTGCTCAAAGGACCCGAAGCGAACGAAGCTCTGCGCCATGCGGGTAACAACAGCCGTGGTTTCCGGCAGCTCGCGCATGGCCCGCATGTCCGAGCCGATGACGCACAAAGCGCGTGAAGTCGGTATGCCCAGTGCCGCCATCGCCTCGGAGCAAAGGAATTCACGTATAGATGAGCGAAGAACCGCTCGGCCATCGCCCATGCGCGAGTAAGGCGTTTTACCCGATCCTTTGAGTTGCAGCTCCAGTGTCCACATTGGTTCGGCAGGTGCCATAGCTTCGCCCAGGAGGATGGCGCGACCATCCCCGAGTTGTCCGGCCCAGACACCAAACTGATGGCCGGAGTAAACGGCGGCAAGCGGACGGGACCCCGGTAACGTCGAGTTACCGCTGAATGCAGCGATGAACGCCGGTTGCGAAAACACCTCCGGGGCCAGCCCGACCAGCCTGGCCGCTTGATCGCTTGCGCACACCAAATAGGGTGACGGCAGCGGCGTTGCGGCGAGAGGCGTGTAAAAATCCGCAGGTAGGGTGGCGAAGCGGTTGGTAATCCGCAGCTCGGCAAGTTGCAGCCGCTGTGCCAGCAGGGTTTCAGGAGAGTTCATCCGGGCTTCTGTTACGATTGTTCGGCGAATAAGAAAAGCCAGTATTTTGACAGAGAAGAGGTCAGTGCATATGAATGCCCCGGAGCGACTGGAAATTTCATCCTTGCAGCACCGCGTCAGCCCTGAAGAGTGGCAGATGCGGCTGGACCTGGCGGCGTGTTACCGCCTTGCGGCGCAATTCGGTTGGGAGGATCTGATTTTTACGCACATCACCGCGCGCTTGCCCGGTGATGAGCACGCTTTTCTGATTAACCCCTACGGGATGATGTTTGATGAGATCACTGCCTCCTCTTTGGTAAAAATCGACCTGCTTGGTAACAAGCTTGAGGACTCGCCATTTCCCGTGAACCCGGCGGGCTTCACCATACACTCGGCGATTCATGCAGCGCGCGACGACGCGATGTGCGTCCTACATTTACATACCGTGAATGGCGTGGCGGTTGCAGCCCAAGAAGCCGGTGTGCTGCCGATATCGCAGCAGTCGATATTCGTCTTGAATAGTCTGGCGTATCACGATTACGAAGGCCTTGCGCTCAGCGATGAAGAAAAACCGCGTTTGGTGGCAGATTTTGGTGATAACATTTATCTGATGCTGCGCAATCATGGCCTTCTCACCGTAGGCAGGACGATTGCGGACGCCTTCCTTCATATGTACGTCTTCGAGACTGCGTGCGCAATACAAGTGCGAGCTATGGCCGGGGGCGTACCACTGCGGGCTATCGATCCGGGCATCATCAAAAACGCAATGGAACAGGCGCGTACAGTGACTAAATCGCAGGGTGGATTGCTGGCATGGCCGGCGCTTTTGCGCAAACTTGACCGGTGTGATCCGGACTACAAAAACTGAACTGACAGGGGGCGATCATGCTGGCACAAAGAAGCTTTACCGATATGCGCGACAGCACGGAGGAAGACTGGAAGGTCATTGTCGAGGATTTCAGAACGTATTCATCACGTCTGGCGGACCGCGTACTCGAGCACCTCAAGCTGTTGCATGGCGACTTTGGGGGCTTTTCTGTGGATCGCCTCACGCACAGTTTGCAAACAGCGACCCGCGCGCATCGGGATGGTAAAGACGAAGAATACGTTGTCTGTGCACTATTACACGATATCGGTGACACGCTCGGCAGCCACAACCATCCTGACATCGCTGCAGCGATACTGAAACCCTTTGTGTCAGCTGAAAATCTGGAAATGGTGGAAAAACATGGCTTGTTTCAGGCCTACTATTTCTTCCATCATCTGGGCATGGATCGCAATCTGCGCGATCGCTTTGAGGGACAACCGGTTTACGAGCGCACGTTGGAATTTTGCGAAAAGTACGATGCGCCAGCCTTTGACCCGGACTATGACACGCTGCCGCTGTCGTTTTTTGAGCCCATGGTCAGACGCGTCATGAGCAGCCCGAAACATACGATTTACGCCACTTGTTAACGCTACCTTGGTCGGGAGAACAAATTGATGCGATGCATCATTGCCTACTGTTAGCGGAAAAGTAATTCGGCTTCAATCGCGCGGTAAAAAAGCGTTAAAACAAAAAGATTACCGGAGACACTATGGCGCAGTACCCCCAGAGTCCACTGATGGGCCGGATGATGAGCCAGCCCTTGCTCATATCCAGTTTGATTCAACATGCGGATCGTTATTACAGCGGCTCTGAAATTGTCTCTCGCAGAGTGGAAGGCGATATTCATCGCTACAGCTACAGCGACTGTCATCGCAGGTCAAAACAGTTGGCTAACGGGCTGACCAAATTCGGCGTGAAAATGGGCGATCGCGTCGCCACTCTCGCCTGGAATGGTTACCGCCATCTCGAGACTTACTATGCTGTATCTGGATCGGGTGCGGTGCTGCACACCATTAATCCCCGCCTACATCCAGAGCAAATTGCCTACATCGCCAACCATGCTGAAGATCAGTATCTTTTCTTTGATATGAATTTTTTGCCGGTGATTGAAGCCATCGCTCCGCTGGCGACTACAATCAAGGGCTATTTGATGATGTGTGATCGTGATCGCATGCCACCTGAGAGCAAGGTAGCCAACCTGTTGTGTTACGAGGATTTGATATCGTCAAATACAGATGACTTCGAATGGCCCATATTCGACGAAAACTCAGCATCGAGCCTATGCTACACCTCGGGTACCACAGGCAATCCCAAAGGTGCCCTGTACTCTCATCGCTCGACGATATTGCATTCTTATGCGTCTGCCTTACCGGATGCTTTGAATGTGTCTGCACGCGATGTGGTCCTGCCGGTGGTACCGATGTTCCATGTGAACGCTTGGGGCCTGCCGTATTCGGTGATGCTGACGGGTGCAAAAATGGTTTTTCCAGGCGCTGCACTCGACGGCAAATCCATTTACGAATTGTTTGAGCAGGAAAAAGTCACTTTCTCAGCCGGTGTGCCCACCGTTTGGCTCGGTCTGTTGACTTATGTCGCTCAAAATAACCTGAAGTTCTCCAGTTTCAAGCGCACGGTGATTGGTGGTTCGGCCTGCCCACCCGCGATGATGAAAACTTTCCGCAATGACTATGGCGTTGAGGTTGTTCATGCCTGGGGCATGACAGAGATGTCACCGCTCGGCACTTGCTGCACCCTGCTGAGCAAACATGAGATGTTATCGGAAGAGGCGAAGCAGTCCTTGCTGGAAAAGCAGGGGCGGGCGATTTTTGGCGTGGACATGAAAATCGTTGACGATGATGGTGCTGAGTTGCCCTGGGACGGCAAGACCTACGGCAACCTGCTGGTCACAGGGCCTTGGATTATTGAGGGCTATTTCAGGCAAGAGGGTGGCGATGTGCTGCAGGATGGCTGGTTCCCGACCGGTGATGTTGCCGTGATTGACGAAGACGGCTATATGCAGATCACTGACCGCAGAAAGGACGTGATTAAGTCTGGCGGCGAGTGGATCGGCAGCATCGACCTTGAAAATATCGCGGTGGCGCACCCTGCGGTACTGCAGGCCGCGTGTATCGGGGTCTACCACCCGAAATGGGATGAGCGCCCTTTGCTGGTCGTCGTGAAAAAACCCAACATGGAGGTCACCAAAGATGAGTTGCTGAGGTTTTATGAGGGCAAAATCGCTAAATGGTGGACACCTGACGATGTTGTTTTCACGGATGCGTTGCCGCTTGGTGCTACGGGCAAGATCTTGAAGAACAAGATTCGAGAGATGTATCGCGACCACACACTGCCAACCGCCTGACTTGGCACTGGCGACAGATGTGCACACGCCGTTAACTGTTTGCAGGAGCCCAAGGCTTGGAATTCACGCTGATTTCATTGTTGAACGGATTGAGCTACGGCCTTTTGCTGTTCATGCTCTCATCCGGACTTACGCTGATCTTCAGTATGATGGGGGTGCTTAATTTCGCCCATGCGAGTTTCTACATGCTGGGTTCATATTTCGGCTACGCGATCAGTCAGACGCTTGGCTTTTGGCCTGCGCTGGTCATCGCGCCTCTGGCGGTTGGGCTGTTGGGGGCTGGCGTGGAGCGTTATGGGCTGCGTACCGTGCATAAATATGGTCATGTATCCGAGCTCCTTTTCACTTTTGGCCTGTCCTATGTGATCGTCGAGCTGGTTCAACTGATCTGGGGCAGGGCTGCTGTACCTTACCGGATTCCCGCAGAGCTCGATGGCCCTTTATTCACTCTGTATCGCACCGCATTTCCGATGTATCGTGGCTTTATGATGCTGGTCGCGCTGCTGATGCTGGTGTCGATTTACCTGCTGCTCAAACGCACGCGCATTGGACTGGTGATTCAGGCGGCACTGACCCATCCGGAGGCCGTCGAGGCGCTTGGTCATAATGTGCCGCGCGTCTTCATGCTCGTATTTGGTGGCGGTTGCGCACTGGCTGCACTGGCCGGTGTTATCGGCGGTAATGCATTTGTCACTGAGCCTGCGATGGCCGCGACGGTGGGTAACATTATTTTCGTCGTGGTCGTGGTGGGCGGCATGGGCTCACTGGCAGGCGCTCTACTGGCTTCGATTCTGATTGGCATGATTCAGACCTTTGCAGTTGCCTTGGATTGGTCATTACTCGGACCACTGGCACGCGCAGGACTTCAGATTGCGCCAGACGCGCCCGTTTACCGATTGCTGTCACTGACTCTGGCCGAGATAGCGCCGATCCTGCCTTATCTGCTGCTGGTGCTGGTATTGATTTTCCGCCCCAAAGGCCTGCTTGGCACGAGGGAAACATGACCAAGAACGCTCGTTCCCTTCAATACGCACCCTGGAATCCAGGTCGCTGGCTAGTTTGGAGTGGCTTCGCATTACTGCTGCTGGTTGCGCCGCGCCTCATGAGCTCAGGCTCCGTCGTCTCCTTGCTGTCCCTCATGGGGACAACCATGATTTTTGCCTTGTCCTACAACATGTTGTTGGGTCAGAGCGGAATGCTGTCGTTTGGGCATGCAGTCTATTCGGGGATGGGGGCATTTTTTGCCATTCATGCGATCAATCTTGCTGACAGGGGTGCTCTGCCTGTGCCGCTGACCCTGGTGCCCATCATTGGTGGATTAGCAGGTTTATTTTTCGGCGTACTTTTTGGCTATGTGACCACCAAACGTTCCGGCACAACGTTTTCGATGATCTCGCTGGGTATCGTCGAGCTGGTGTTTGCCTGCTCGCTGATGTTCCCCGGATTTTTTGGTGGTGAGGGTGGGGTTGCGGGCGATCGTGTTTTCGGCAAACCGCTATTTGGTGTCAGCTATGGACCGCAAATACAGGTGTATTACCTCATCGCTTTTTGGCTATTCATTTGTACTGCAGCGATGTTCGCCATTTCCCAAACGCCTTTGGGGCGCATCGCGAATGCCGTGCGCGACAATTCAGAGCGAGCAGAATTCATAGGCTATGACACTCAACGAGTGCGCTACCTCATGCTGATTTTGTCTGGATTTTTCGCTGGAATCTCTGGTGCGCTCACCGCCATTAATTTTGAGATCGTCAGCGCGGAGAATGTCAGCGCCGTTCGCTCAGGTGCGGTACTTTTGTTCACCTTCATCGGTGGTATCGGTTTTTTCTTTGGCCCGATCCTGGGGGCGATCGTTGGCGTCTTCCTCACGGTCATGCTGTCTGAATTCACCAAAGCATGGCAGCTGTATCTGGGATTGTTTTTCATTTTGATTGTGATGTACGCGCCGGGTGGTCTGGCCAGCCTGATCATGATGAATATTCGAGTCGCTGCTAATGGTTATTTCCGGCGTATCCTGCCCATGGGCCTTTGTCTGTTGATGGCCTGTGCTATTGGTTTGTTCGGTTTTATCATCCTGATCGAATTGCTGTACCACCGTACGTTAGAGTCGGCAATGGGGACGGAGATGAACCTGTTTGGGCAGGTGGTTGATACCGCAGTGGCATCAGCCTGGTTCGCAGGTACGGCGCTCTCACTGGTGGGTATTGCCGGATTCGTGTTCTTCAGGTCGCGATTCGTGACGGTGTGGGACAACGTCAATGCCGATATCGGCAAATCGGATGCGCGAGGCAGCCGATGACGCCTTACGCGCTGGAGCTTAATCAAGTACGCAAGCAGTTCGGTAACACCGAAATTATTCGTGGTGTCGACTTGCGCGTACAAAAAAGCGAACGACTT
>SYFN01000011.1 GCA_005800405.1 Burkholderiales bacterium | reverse complement strand
GTGGACGCACTCCAATGCAAACACTCATTGAGGGAAAGGAGGCGTGGCACGATAAAATCACCACATTGAATAACTGAATTTGACCTGACAGCCGTATCGATCAAATCGGGTAACTGTCAGATCAAGTCGCATCTACTACATTTAATGCATGCAGTCCTTGATGCGAGTGATTCTTTACCGCGTATCGGTCTCAAGGGTGTGGCGCGGGTCTACGGCGAGCGCAGCATGCTGGGTTATCTACTGATCCGTAAACCGCTGCGCGCTCTGCGGCGTACGCTGGGTTGGTAACAAAGAGGGTGCTGCCATGAATGTCGATGCCATCGGCCAGCAACCAACCAAAGTGGGCTTGACTCTGCCGGGCATCCGGCAAGATCTTGAACTCTTGCCCGGTCCGATCGTGGCTCGGTTAGGCCGTACGTGGCGTGTTCGTGATCCGGTGCGAAATCGCTTTTTTGATATTGGTCCGTTTGAGTTTGAAGTGCTATCAGAGTGGTCAGAGGCGGTCGGCATTGCCGAACTTGCGCAGCGAGTTTCTGATTCAACAGGCACGGTGGTCACGGCTGACGATATTCTTCCGCTGCTCAGCTTTCTACAAGAAAACGAATTGCTCTCCCCTGCAAGGCGCGAGGTCAGACAGTTTTTGCGTGATCACCGCGATCGTAGTCAGCCCAGTATTTGGAAACGTTTGTTGCACCATTATTTGTTCTTCCGGATCCCGTTGTTTAATCCCGAGCGCTTGCTCAATACGCTGGTTACCTGTACTGGCTGGATTTATACCCGTGGTATGTTGATAATGTTACTAGTGCTGGCGCTGATTGATATTTATCTTGTGTTTCAGCATTGGCCGGAACTGGTCGCTCATGTTGATTATTCTTTCACGTTCGAGGGGCTCTTGCTGATTGGTGCGGCGGGTGGTTTTAGTAAGCTTTTTCATGAATTCGGTCATGTGCTAACGGCACGACGTTTGGGCGTTCGAGTACCTGCCATGGGGATCGCCGTCGTGGTGATGTATCCGATGCTGTATACCGATACCAGTGACAGCTGGCGACTTCGCGACAAGCACCAGCGTCTTTGGATTGCTGCGGCGGGGATGATTGCAGAAGCGTCGTTTGCGCTGGTGGCAACGCTCCTGTGGGCCATTACCCCTGACGGCGTTCTCCGCAGCATGCTTTTTTCGCTCGCATTTATAGGTTGGATCGTTGCCCTTGGACTGAATGCGAGTCCATTCTTTCGTTTTGATGGCTATTACATTCTGTCGGATGTCCTCGATATGCCCAACTTGCATGAAAGGGGGGCTGCATTAGCTCGAGTGCGGATGCGCCGGTGGTTCCTTGGCTTGCAAGATGATGATCCTGAGCCTTATCTGTCTGCGCGACGTAAAAATTGGCTGACCTTGTTTGCACTGACAACCTCGATTTATCGGCTGATTATTTTTGTTACGATCGCTTTTTTTGTTTATCAGTATTTTTTCAAGCTGCTGGGAATTTTTCTGATGGTGGTCGAATTAGTGTGGTTCCTAATTCGTCCTTTTTATAATGAATTTGTGGCGCTGCGGCGGCGATGGCGGGAACTGCGTCCGAAATGGACTTTGCTCTTCGCGGCGAGTACCCTGGCCGGACTCGCGGGCTGGGCCTGGATACTGGCGTCTTCGATCAGTTCTTCCGCCCTGATGATGGCACGTCATGAGTATGTCATACAGGTACCCTCTCCGGGCTTGCTGGTGCAGGTCGGCGTCAGTGATGGCCAGCGACTGGCGGCGGGTGACGAATTGGCCGTCGTTGTGTCGCCTGAGTCTTTGCTTCGTCGGGATACCGCTGTCATTTCGCGTAACGCACTGATCGAAGAATTGCAGCGCACGGTCGCCAATACTCAGTCTCGCGAACGCATTCATGCGATCGAAAGTCAACTCGCCGGTACGCGCGCCGCCGAGGATTTGTCAGCAAAGGAGTCGGAGTTGCTCAGACTGCGTGCACCCGGCGAAGGGGTCGTTCGTGATCTGCTTGCCGATGCTGTTCCGGGTCGATGGGTGCGTAAACGCGACTTGCTGATGCGGGTAGTTTCGGAAGATGACTGCGTGATTCATGCCTATGTGGATGAGTCGAGTGTGCATCACCTGCGCGAAGGTGCGCGCGCAATTTTTTATCCGGATGACCTGAATTTGCCGCCGGTACAGGGCAGGATTGTGGAGATCGATACAGCCGCCGCTCGCGCCTTACCGTCTGCGATGCTATCTTCTGCGCATGGCGGTATCGTGCCTACCTTGAATTCCCGTGAGGGAGAACCGCTGTTTCGTGACGTCCACTATCGCATTCGCATTGAGCCCGACCTGAAAACGCCAGTGCCACGGGTCTTGCTCGGCACCGTTTATATTGAAGGCGACAGCTTGAAGGCCCTGATGGTAATGCCGCACCGGATGGCTCGCGCGGTTGTTCGCGAGCTGGGATTCTGACCAGTAATGCGATGCGGGGGATAAGGGAATCCGTCAACCAATCAAAGTGCGTTACTTCAATTTGACCCGACCATGGTCGGACGGTGTTCTGGCGGGGTAGTCAACAAAAAAGCCGTCACTGGGACGGCTTTTTTGCTCGGTTGCC
>SYFN01000161.1 GCA_005800405.1 Burkholderiales bacterium | reverse complement strand
GCGCGGAGGTCGGCTCGTCAAACAGCATGACTACCGGATCCATCGCGAGTGCCCGCGCGATCGCTACACGCTGCTGCTGACCACCGGAGAGCGCGGCAGGATATTTGTTCCTGTGCTCGAGAAGACCGACGCGGGCGAGCAATGCCTCTGCGCGCGCCACGGCATCCTGATCGCTGCGGCCTTTGACATGTACCTGTGCGAGCGTGAGATTATCCAGTACGCTCAGGTGTGGAAAAAGCTCGAAATGCTGAAATACCATGCCGACCCTCGAACGGAGGGCACGTAAGTCGCTTTGGCTATCATGAACTGCAACGCCATCGACCTGAATTTCACCGCTGCTGATACCTTCCAAGCCATTGATGGTTTTGATGAGCGTAGATTTACCTGAGCCCGAGGGACCGCAGATCACAACAACATCGCCACGCGCCACGGTAACCGAGCAATCGCTCAGCACAGCAAATCTGCCGTATGATTTGCAGACGTGCTTGAGGCTGATGATGTTATCCATGGTCATGGGTATGGTGATCGTTTGTTCAATCGGAGTATTGGAAACTAAATATCGCTTGTCTGTAAATTGAGATACGTTATTTCCCGGACTGCATGCGTCTTACCAATGATGAAAGCGCATAACAAATCACAAAGTACGTCAACGCTGCTGCCACATAGGCTTCGACCGGACGTCCGAAATTTTTACCCACCACTTCAAAACCTTTGAGCAGATCATAGGCGCCAATCGCATAGACGAGCGAGGTGTCCTGAAAAAGAATGATGACCTGCGTAAGCAACACGGGTGTCATATGGCGAAACGCTTGCGGCAGAATGATCAAGCGCAGGTTCTGCCAGGTATCAAGCCCGAGTGCACTGCCCGCCTGCATTTGTGCTCTGGGTATGCTTTGAATACCTGAGCGCATGATCTCGCAGAAAAAGGCAGCCTCGAAAGCAATGAAGGTTACGACTGCCGACAATTCTGCGCCAGTACTGCGGCCAAGAATAAAAGGCACCAACAGAAAAAACCACAGCAACACCATCACCAGTGGCACGGAACGCATCGTGTTTACATAGGCGGCAGCTGGCAAGGACACCAGACGATTGCCCGAGAGTCGCATCAAGGCTAGCAGCGTACCCAGCACGATACCGCCTACCGTCGCAATGACGGTGAGCTGCAATGAAAACAGCAATCCGCGCCACAGGTAGTCCTGCAGCATTTGACTACTGAAGAATGAAAAGTCAAAGCTCATCAGCGCGCTCCGACCAAGCCCGGCAGACGCGTGCGTGACTCTATCGAGGCCATGACGCGATTCACGCTCAGGGCAGTCACCGCATAGAGCAGGGTGACGCCTGCGTAGATTTCCAGACCACGGCCGGTTTCCTCCTGCGCTTGCATCGCAAACAGCGTGAGCTCAGTCACGGATACTGCAAAAGCGACTGACGAATTTTTGACCACATTCATTGCTTCGGAGGTGAGCGCTGGCAGGATGATGCGTAAGGCTTGTGGCAGCAGTACCTTCGCATACACCTTCGGCAGCGACAGGCCCAGCGCTCTGGCGGCCATTGCCTGTCCGGGTGGCAGCGATTGCAGACTGGCCCTCACCTGCTCTGCGATACGCGCTGAGGTGAATAGTCCAAGCGCAATCACCGCCAGCCAGAATGAGGACACGCGGCCAAACGCCGGAACAAACACCGGTAGCACGTGGTACCAGAGAAAAACCTGCACCAGTAAGGGAATATTGCGAAACAGCTCAGTCCACACCGTCGAGAATACAACCATTGGGGCCAGCGGCAAGGTACGCGCAACGCCCACCACCACACCGGCCACCAGCGCGATGACGAACCCCAATGCAGCGACTGATGCGGTCCAGCCCCAAGCAGACATCATCCATTGCAAATAGGTGATGTCTCCGGCTGCGCCGAAGCACGCGGTGGCCTCACCACTGGGGGTGCTGTTGCAAAAGACCTGCCAGTCCCAATGCATTTCAGCTCGCGGGTTGATCGCTTGGCGATTTCAGATTCTCGCGCAGCCGATCGCTGATGGGCAAAGTGAGGCTACGCTGACGCGGTGGTACCGGCGCCATGAACCATTTTTTGTACAGCTTCTCGAATTCGCCGGATTTCATCATCGCCACTAGCGTGCCATCGACGAGCTTTTTAAATCCAGGATCATCCTTGCGCAACATGCAGGCGTAGGCCTCGACCTGCAAAGGTTCACCAACGATAGCGTAGTCGCCAGGATTTTTTGCGTTGAGCATCAGTCCTGCGAGCAGAATGTCATCCATTGCAAAGGCCTGTGCGCGGCCGGATTCGAGCAGCAAAAATCCATCCGCATGATCTTTGGCGGGGACAACGCTCAGATTGAGATTTCTTTCCAGACTGAGCTTGCGCAGCTGTCCAAATGTGGTGGTTCCGGTGGTGGTGGCAATCGCTTTACCTGCCAGATCACCGAGCTTGTGAATACCGGATGATTTTTTGACCAGTAGTCTTGAACTCGCATAAAAATAATTGACCGCGAAAGCAACCTCTTTGGCGCGTGCAGCATTGTTCGTGGTGGAGCCACATTCCAGATCGACACTGCCATTGGCAACCAGCGGAACACGATTTTGCGAAGTGACTGCCTGATATTCGATACGCAGCTCTTTTTTGCCGCTTGCCTGCCTTACGGCCTCAGCCACTTTGTTGGCGATATCAACGCCAAAACCGATCGGCTTGCCGGGACCGTCGAGATAACTGAAAGGGACGGATGATTCGCGATAAGCCAGTACGATGCTGCCGCGCTCGGTAATCTTGCCCAGCGTATCGGCGCTCGCGCTCAATGCAGGTAAAAACAACACCACCAGACAGCACAAAAAAAACGAATTCATGTCAGGGATTCTCCAGAGAAGTTATTTCAATCGCCGGCGGCCCGGCCCTCGCGACGTGGATCGGCACCACCGGTGATGCCTTCCTTGTCGAACACGATGGCGTGCACGCCGCTGGGCATGGGCGAGATGGTGACGCGATGACCGCGCTGCCGCAAGCCCTGTTGCAAGGATTCTGCCGCACTACCCCGTTCAAGCTCGGTGTCGCGATTACGGCTACCGATATTCGGCAAGTCGATCGATTGCTGTACATCCATCTGCCAGTCAAGCACAGCCATCAGCGTCTTGGCGACAAAATTGATGATCGCACTGCCACCGGGTGAACCTGCCAGCATGAACAAGCGCCCGTCTCGCATGACCACCGTGGGCGCCATGGCGCTGCGGGGCCGTTTGCGAGGCTCAACACGATTGGCAATTGGGCGTCCTTCAGGGTCGTTGGGCTGGAGCGAAAAATCGGTCAGCTGATTGTTCAGTAAAAATCCCCGTACGAAAATCTTACTGCCGAATTCGGATTCAATCGTGCTGGTCATGGAAACACCATCACCTTGGGCATCGACCACCACCAGATGGGTGGTCGATGGCACATCAGCGGCCTGATCCTTGCCACGTTTGGCCAGCATTTTCAAAGGATCACCGGGTAGCGCCGTGCCCATGCTCATGCGGCTGTCAATCTGCGCGCCACGCCAGTGCAGATAGCGCGGGTCCAGCAAAGCATCAACGGGTACGGTAATGAAATCCGGATCAGCGATGTAGCGCTCGCGATCTGCAAAAGCCAGTCGGCCAGCTTCGGAGAAATAGTGGGCGGCCTCGACCGAGCCGGGCTGCATCTGATCCAACTGGTGCTGCTCCAGCATACCCAGCATCTGCAAGACCGCAATGCCGCCCGACGAAGGCGGACCGATGCTGCAGATCTGATAGACCGCATGCTTGCCGCATACCGCTGTTCTTTCCTTCGCACGATAGGCTGAAAGATCGGCCAGCGTCAGTTCGCCAGGCACCCGGTGAGCACGTACGGCGGCCACCAGGTCATCCGCGATCTCACCCTCGTAGAAAGCGGTGACGCCTTCGGTAGCCACGCGCTTGAGCACCGCTGCATAGGCTGGATTTTTCAGGATATGACCCACGGCTGCGGGCTGACCATTAGGATAAAAATAGTCACGCGCCGGCTCCTGGGCAAACAAGGCACGGTTCCCCGCGATCTGCGCATGTAGCCTAGGCGATACCGCGAATCCTTTTTCAGCCAGCGTGATCGCCGCAGAGAACAAGCGAGGCCAGGGCAATTTTCCGTGACGACGATGCGCCAATTTGAGCAGGCGCAGCACGCCGGGTGTACCGACCGCGCGACCGCTATTGACGGCCTCACCGAACGACATGACCTTGCCCTGACGGAAAAAGAGATCGGGACCCACCGATGCGGGCGCGGTTTCACGGCCATCGTAGCTGCGAACCTTGTGTGCTGCGGCATCGTAATGCAAGAGGAAAGCGCCACCGCCAACCCCCGAGGATTGCGGCTCCACCAATCCGAGCACTAGTTGCATGGCGATGGCGGCATCGACGGCACTGCCGCCATCACGCAGAATTTCCTGACCTGCTTGTGTCGCTAGTGCGTTCGCCGACACGGCCATGAAACGCTTCGCACGAACCAGTGTCTGATAAACCCTCGCCGTGGACGCTTCGGGTGCGGCATCGGGCGTCTGCGGTTCCTGAGCATGCAGTGCGGTCAATGGCGCGAGCAGCGCCAAGGCAACCCAAGTCTGTTTCAGTGCAGACCGCAGCGTCAATGATGAGAAATCGGTGGGCAAGTCTGGCCTCGCGCTATCCGCTAAAGAAGTGCCGTATGGCAATATGTACGGTATTATGTTGCATAAAGGGCATATCGCGGGGTTCGGCCGATGAAGCCTGAATTTTTCCTGTGTTGTGTCGATTCATTGAGCATTCCATCGGATCCGGACGAGAATGACCCATGGCTGAAGCCGAAGATCAAAAGCCAGCCGAAGGCGCTCCGGCTGCGCCGGAGGGCCCGCCGCTTGAACCCATCGTCAAGAAGAAGATCATCGAGGGCGATCACGCCGGAGCGCATGGGGGTGCGTGGAAGATTGCTCTGGCCGACATGATGACAGCGATGATGGCCTTCTTCCTGCTGATGTGGTTGCTCAGTGCCACCACGGAAGACCAGCGCAAGAGCATTGCGGATTACTTCAAGCCCACCTCGCACAGCAATGTCCAGATGAGTACGCTGGCAGGGCCGGGTGGCATTGGTGGCGGTAACTCGCTCATGGATCCCGATGGCATGCCCAACACCAGCAAGCGCACCAGCTTCATGGAACGCGAAACGCCAAGATCCGAAGGTGGGCAGTCCAAGGACAGTGGGACAACCAAAGACGAGCTGAACGACAAGAACCCCAGCGAACTGTCGGAAGAAGAGCGACAAAAAATCGCTGCCGAAGCCGACAAAAAGAATTTCGACAAACTCGAGCAAGCCGTGCGGGAAAAGATTCAGCAAAATCCTCAGCTCGACAAGATCAAGGATCAGGTCAAATTCATTCGAGAGAAAGAAGGTCTTCGGATCGAAGTCATCGACAAAGCGGACTTCTCAATGTTCGCGCTGGGAACTGCGCGCATGCAAGGTCGCGCGGCGACGCTGATTCAAGAGGTCGCAAAGTCGCTGATCGGGATGCCCAACAAGGTCGCCGTGCGCGGTCACACCGACAGTCTGGCGTATGACGATGGCGTCCGAAGCAATTGGTCGCTGTCGGGTCAGCGCGCCGAGAGCACGCGTCGCATCATGGCTGGTGTGGGCCTGCCACCGTCGCAGTTTACCAAAATCGAAGGTGTCGCGGACTCCGCGCCCTACATCCCCGAAAACCCGGCTGATCCTCGAAACCGCCGTATCAGCATCACCGTCCTTTATCAGGACACGACGACACCCCCAAAAAATAATGCCAAGTAAGTGAGGCTGCCGATGCAAAACCTGGTGAAACAAAGTGCCTGGCTTGTTGCGATGGGATGCGGCCTGACGCTCGGCATGGCTGCTGCGCAAAATGCGCCGGCTCCTGCAACGACGGCAGTCCCCGCAGCGCGACCAGCGAACGGTAACGCAGCAACAACGCCACAAACCAAGCCCGCGGCACCGCCAACGCAGCCCGCTGCGACGACGCCAAAGGCGCCTGACGCGGCAAAATCGCCAGCGCCGGCCAACAAAGCAGCGGATGCCAAACCACCCGTCGCACCCCCGACGCAAGCCCCCGAAGCAGACGCCGAGGTGGACAAGACTGGCGACGCTACGCCCCCAGAACCCCCTGCGAAAAAGGCCAAGGCCGAGCCACCACCCTGCATCGTGGCGGACTTCAGGGCAATCGGTATCGATACGCAGGACCCGGAAAAACGCCGGGCGAAGGCGCTGGCGTGGATAAACCGGCGAGGAAAGCAATGCACCCCCCAGCAATTACTGGTCATGCGTAACAACCGCGCACAGTGGTTAGGCACAGGAGATTCAGCCACCGCGGCGGCTGCCATCGATTCTTTGCTGGAAGTTTTTGCTGCGACAAACCCGGATATCGCATTACTACTTTACGGCACACCACCGCCACCGCCGCCACCGCCCGATCCCAAGGCGAAAAAACCAGAAGCCAAATAATCCAGCCTGCAGGCTCTCAATGAGCCGTGCCCCTTACGACAGCGGGGATGGGGATTGGGTTTTGAACAGGTATTGAAACTAGGTCGGTGGGTCGATAGAGAGGGCATCGCCACGGATTCGTGCGGCTTGTCGAGCGCAAGCCGAGAGGTACGGGCTTGGCAGGCCAGTGTTCCGAATGCAAGGCATTCCAATGCCCCTGCCAGCTTGATCAGGCGCCTTGTTAGCTGTTGCGGCCCATCATCAGGAAGGACGGAATTACGGCCTTGATGCGGCCGTTAGGCTTGACTCGTGCACTGTCATTGGCGGCTGATGGAACGGAAGGATTTTCGCTGGAGTTTCGAATCGCACGGAAACGATCCAGGATGGAGCCGCTGACCCTGTGCGTGAGCGCATTTTGCCGGGTATTGAGTTTGAGGTCGGCTTCGATTTCACCTAGCTGCTCAATGGAACGACCGAACTCGATGAAGTTCTCCCGAATCTCCTTGTTGGTCGTCATCACGAAGAATTCGGTGCCAAAGAATTCATTGGCGCTCGTGCTGTACATCACCGGCGGCGAGAGGAAGAACCCCGCGTTGAACGACTTGGAGAAGATGCTCTCGTAGGTCTGCAGGTCGTCGACCCGGCTCGGTACGATGACCAGTTTGGGCGGATTGCGTAGACGGGAATTGAATACAAAGGAAAACCGGTTTACGAACTCGAGGGTGCTGTCGAGCTCAACCCGCGACAGGGAGCTTGGCACCAGTACCAGATCAAACTCGAACAGAAAATCAGGCGGAAGTACATCGGTCCAAGTCAGGTCGGTAATGACGACGTCCATGGTGTCGACGCACTTGCGCAAAGCTTCCTTGGCTTTTAATAACGCAATACCCGAGCCTTTTGCGTTTGGCAAATCCACGGTCATGCAATTGATGCCAATTGGATAAGCTTTTTTGACCCATTTTCCGGCAGTTGCCTGGTGGTCAAAATCGATTAATGCCGTTCTTTTGCCAGAAATATAACAAAAATACGCGGCGAGATTCGCCGACACGGTGCTTTTGCCAACCCCACCTTTTTGGCTCGTAACAAGGATCTTGAGTGCGTTGCTCATAGTATTCCTTCGCTTCGGCCGCAAGCCTTTGATATATTGATGAATTATAATTTAACGTTGCTTGAGGTGCTATTCTGCTCTATTATTTCATTGTAGTATAGATCAGTTTTTTCCGCAAAGACAAGATTATTTTGCATGGGAGGTAATTCGGCATGGGAAAGTCATCGGCAAAACCGACAATGATGCGATTCGAGCCTAAATCTGGGTGGTCTGATGCAGGCGGTCAGGTTATCTCGATTAATGACCACCTCAAACCAGAAGATAAGCCCGAAGATCAACAGAAAATCGACGCCGAGCCATTATCTGCTGAGGCTCTGGTAAATCTGGGAGAGTCGATGCAGGATGTCTTCGACAGCCTGAAAATCAATGATCCGCGCCTGCAGGCATGGACGCAGGTCCATTCAGCAATCCGTCTGATCAGCGGTAAGATTCAAGAGCAGAAAACCTTGCGGGCACGTATCGAGGCGCTGGATTCCGAAATCGAAGGCGTTCGCACCCTGGCCTCAGAACTGGTATCCAATGCTTACCGCGGCGAGCAAGAAGTGCATGAAACCTCCAAACTGCGGATGCAGATTGCTGAGTCGCTGCACGATAAACTCATCTCCACACTCAAAAACTAATCAACGTTTATGCAACCGAGGCACCGCCTTTCTGCGATGTTGTTGCTATTGAACTGGAGCCTGTTTTTAGCCGTATTCGCCTGGATCAGTAAGTCGCAGGGTGGCGCGCTCTGGTGGCTGAGACTGAATTGGTCGGGCTGGTTAAGTGATATGGGCGCTATCGCGCACTTGAACGCCTTGCCCGGTGGCAGCGTGTGGATAGCGTGGTTGCTGATAAGTGTCTCGCTCACCGCGATTCACCTGCTAACGAAACCACGGCTTGAACAACCCAAACCGGTTGAGCCCATTGCGAAAAGACATCTGGTCCCCAACGGTGATATGATGGAATCACGCCCAGAGCTCAAGGAAAAAATCCTGCGACTGCATCAATCGCTCGACAAGATCTGATTCATTACCCCGCCGATCGAAACCAACCCGCCTGGGGTCACGGCACCGTCCCTCACACGAGCAACGTCGCCAGCCCTATCTCACTGCTGCAGCATTTGTACGCGCCGGCTATTGAGTGGCTGCACCGGGCGAGCATTCATTTTGTACAGCTTTTTGAATGCAGCCAGCTGTGCATAGGAAATCTCGATGGGCTGACGCATGACATGCCATCTTACATCTTCGGTACAAGGCGGTGTCGTCAATGATCCGATAAAAGAAAAATAAGTGGGGTCAGCCGGCAGCAATTGCGCAGGATTGAATTCTTTGATCTCGAACGTAAGTCCGGCCTTTTTAGGCATGTTGTCGAATACGGGTTTGAGCATTGCGTTCTCCTTGCCCAGCTTGAACAAGACGCCTACGACAGCAAGCTTGGAATCGCCGGCACGATGAACAAAATGCGCCACCATATGCTGAGCCATGCTGTCAATTTTCTCTTCGCTCGGCGTATGAAAATGAAACTGCACCAGCTTGTATTCAAGACCATCGAAGCGCGCAGTCCCTGAATTAGGCAGATTGACCTGGATGGTGTGCCCATTATTGAGTATCTCAGCAGGACCGGGAAAATAGGTGAACATGATCGGTTTCAGACCGCCCGTCTCAACATCGCGGGTTTCGATATTGATCGGCGACTGACGCTTGCCGACACCGCAGGTCTTGAAGGTAGGATCAACGCCAGCCCAATTCGCCGGACCGACCTCGCCCTCGTATTCCCAATGGGGCTCTGGAGCGGCTGCCAGCGCGGGCGCGGCAAACAGTGCCAAGACAAACAGGCTGACGAACTTGTGTTTCATGTGCATCCTCTGGCAATCGTGTAAGGGTGTTCACCCGGGCTATGATGGAGTTTACCGTTTCATTCTATTCGGCAAGATTACCCGGAACTTGAGCCGGTGCCCGAGACCCAGCCCGCCTGTAGCCAGTGTGCGTAATCCGGCAGGAAAGGCCAGGCAATGAGCTGGCCAGGTGTCCCGGGCGGGAATAGGCCAGACGTCAGATGATCCATCCACACATCATGTCCACCAACCTGCGATAGCAAAAGTCGGTGCATCGGCGTTTCGCGCAATCCGTTCACCGCAAGTCCCTGTGCATCATTGAGCGCGTGATAGCGCCATACCGGTTGCGCCACCGTCCTCGTGCTGTCGACAGGTCCGGAGTAAAGGTCGTGGACGCTACCCCAATCCCGGCCTTTGAGCCGGGAGCCGATCTGCTGAAGCTCGGATTCGGCCCGCACCATGTCGCGAACCCGGTAAAGATGCTGACCAAGCACATTATCGAAAAAAATCGTCGCCTCAGGCGATTCGCTCAGCAAACGGTCCAGTGCTGACAGACCATCTGTTTGAAAAAACGCCAGATGCGAACCGGAGACGCGCAAGGCACGGCCGTGATTCAGTCGAAAAAGCCAGGCCGCATGAGGATCGATATCAATCAAATCGATTCTCCGGAAACGTTGCAACCACGCCGACGACATCATCCAGCCGGCACTACCGCCAATCAGGAGTAAATGAGACGATGCTGGGCGGGTACTGTCTAGCCACTCGGCTATCAGCGCGGAGGTTGGCCGCCAGCGCCGCCTTTGCAAGAAAGCGCGCAAATGCCAGCGCAACCCACCTGTCGTGTCACGATCGGCAGACAAGATCGAGAATTTCACGCATCGGCGTCTCGGGCGGTACGGGATCCCACTCCGGCAAAGATCCCATCTTGCTGATCTGCTTACCACCAAGCATAGAGTCCGTGAAATGCGACATGTGGACGGCTCGCGCCAGCCTCGCTTTGCACTGCAGCTGCAGCAGCGAGCGCGTGGACCGGAAAATATGCCCATTGGGATGCATTTCCGGATTGCGGTAATTCATCATGCTCCAGACTTCGCGCTGGTCGCCTTTGACTTCGATAGTGCTGCGGTCGGTATAAAACTCGCCGCGATCAAATCGACCCACGCTGGTCCAGCCCGCTTGCGCCCTGCTACAGATCGTCAGCAAGGCGAACAGGCAAAGTGAACCTGTTGTCGTGTCGCGCAGCTTTGTCAATTGGCGCGCTCTCGACGCTCTTGTTCTCATTTTGGTGCGAGACCCGTTGCGACACCGAGCGCAGCGCCGGCCGCGACACTGCCGGCGATCTCACCACCGCTCTCACCCTGACCACCACAACGATTGGTCAAATTTGACGCATCAATACGATCTGCCGCATCCAGCCCTGCATTAGCGGCGACCACCGGAAGCAGCAGCCCGGCACTCAGAACCACGAGCACGGGAGCTGCCACCATGGTGATGTTTTTGATATCTCGATGCACGGCGCTGCCAGCAATACTGCTTTGGCAGTCCTCGCTGCGATATTGAGGATTGTTGGTATCCAGACGCAAAGCAGCCAGCTCCGACTGGCTAGCGCAGCCACCAAGGAGAACTGCCAGCACCAGAGAGAGCGCTTTGTAGGGAAACCGAGGACTCATCGTGGACACACCCGTGTCTGGATGCCTGAATCCGGGAAATCTAACAACTTCCCGAAATATTGTAAACAGGAAACTTAATGGGTCGCACCAGGCAAACCCGGTCAGCGCGCTGAGGCCTGGACTACGCCGCGGGTAAAGATCACCAGAAAATCAGCCAAAGCACCGCACCGATTGCTACCCATTTGGCAACGTAGTAGGTGGCTCGCGAACTGGACTTGAGTTTCTTGCCCATCACACGGAGATGGTAGGCAACGCTGAAAAACCGGTTCAGCCAGCCTATCGATTCCCCCTCCACGTTCTGCGAGGAGGCAGTGGCCATCACGTACTTCGCAAACAGACGGTTGAACCAGCGTGCCGGCGCGGTCCAGAGCGGACGCTCGATATCGCAAAAGAGCACCACGCGCTGGTGGTCAGTGGTGTTGGCCGCATGGTGAATAAAGGTCTCGTCAAACATGACCGCCTCGCCATCGCGCCAGTGATAGGACTGACCATCAACATCGATGTAACAACCAGGGTCGTTGGGTGTCACCAATCCAAGGTGATAACGCAGTGACCCCGCATAGGGGTCGCGATGCCGTACCAGCGTCGCGCCGGGTGGTAACGAAGCAAACATCGCCGCTTTGACCGTCGGAATTTGCTTGAGCAAGGCCAGTGTCTTGGGACAGCGCTGCATCGCCGAGGGCAGCTCGCGTCCATACCAGCTGAGATAAAAACGCTTCCAGCCTGTGCGGAAGAAAGAATTGAAACCAATATCGTTATAACCCGAGGCCGCGCGTATCTGACCGCCATCAGCCAGTGCCATTGCTTCATCGCGAATGACTTGCCAGTTAGCCTGCAGGGGTGCGAGCTCGGGAAACTCGCCGGGGTCAATATAGGCGGTACGTCGCGTGCGCGAGAACAAATACATGATCGCGTTGACGGGGGCCAGCAGGACGGTGAAGTCCGTTAGCGCTCGTGCCAACCCAAAACGCACAGTGCCACGGAAATGCACATACAACGCAGAAGCGATAAATATCGCCAGTACCCAGTGCCTTGTTTCGATCATCCCTGCATTCATCTGCAACCTCTGATAGCCCGAAGCCGTGATTTTAAACAATGCGGCGTCCCCACGGGGAAATCCCTGTCTGGGCAGCCAACCTCGGCAATACAGCCTTACCGGCATTGGGCGGCAGCCCGTAAACCCTGCACTGACCGAGCCCGCCGCCCTTCGCGTAAAATTTCTTTTACGAAACTCAATTACCCGCACCATGGCTCTCAGCGCCTCGGACATCAGCCTTTTGCTGATGTCCGCTTATTTCATTTTTCTTCTGGCCAGCCTGCTGCGTCGAGGCAAGGTGGTGGCCGGGCCCTGGCTATTTTTATTGCGCAGTTTCTTTCCAAACTGGCGTTTTTATCATGGACTGGGGTATCAGCCCCGCCTGTTTGTCCGCGTCATGGATGACACGGGAGAGTGGCGACTGTGGGAAATGTTCATGCCGCGCGCGGCTTTTCATCTCAGTGATTTGTTGCACAACCCACGTAACAATCTGATGCTCGCCTATCAGAACCTGGTGGATCATTTGAGTGCCGATGTACAGACGCAGCCAGATGACGGCGATGTGCGCGATCTGGTGACCTATCAACTGGTCGAGCGGCTGGTACGCTCGAGGCTCCGCGCCGATGTGGTCCAGTTTCAGTTTCAGCTGCGTCTCATACCACCGGGCACCGACGCCGAGGAAAACATGGCCGTAGTCACCTCACCGGTGCAGATCACATGAGCATCAGTGGACCTATCAGCTTGTACACCGCCGTGCGAGCACTGGAGTGTTTGTGCGCGATTAGTTTGCTGATACAGACACTGGAATTTCTGAGAATGCGCTCAGCAACAACGCGTACGGGCGTCTGGTCATGGGAAGTGCAGCGGGCCGATATCGCCCACGCACCGCTCTGGCTGCGCAAGGTATTCGATGTGCTTTATCGTGATCGCATACATCACCTGCATTTGCTGCTGCGTGCCGGTGCAGCCGCCAGTCTGTTTTGGGGCAGTAGTCCTTTCAGTGCGGTGCTACTGTTCACAAGCACGATGTTGATACTGATACGCTGGCGCGGTGCGTTCAATGGCGGCAGTGACTTCATGACCATTGTGGTGCTGACAGGATTAGTGATCGCTAACATTGCCGCCTTGTTTGTGGGGCCAGTACTCGCTTGGAAAGCAGGTCTTTGGTACATCACTATCCACGCGATGAGTTCTTATTTCATTTCCGGTGCGATTAAATTATTTTCACCAGCCTGGCGCAATGGAAGTGCACTCAGTTTTTTTTTGGATGGTGGTTTGTATGGGCCGTTAAGCGAGCGCAGTGTGTTCCGCAAGCCTCTCGTGGCAATGATTTGCGCGTGGGCCTTCATCCTCTGGGAGTGCTGCTTCCCGCTCACCATGACCGGACCTGCGTGGGCCGTGGTTTGGTGTGGAATCGCCGCCGTGTTTCATTTTCTGGTATTCCGATTTTTTGGTCTGAATCGCTTTTTTTGGGCGTGGGTCGTTAATTTCCCAGCGATTGTGTACTGCTCTGCTCAGCAGTGATGTTTGCGAATCAGAGGAATACCCAGCATGAGCAACGCGATCCGACGTCCTGCTCTGAGCAAGGGATACAGGAGCCGTGCCCGAAGGCGAGAAGCAAAAATCCAGGCGTTACAGCGGTTGAACCAATCAGACACCGTACTACACAAGGCCAGTACCTGCATGGCATCAGCCCCTGTATGGACTGCGTCTCCCAGCACCACCAACATGCCCTGATCCAGATCGAATCCCTGTTGCTGATAATTCGCAATGCGGGCATCGGGATCGCGAGCATTGAGTAATTCCACCTCGCCGACTTGCTCCCTTAAACGCAGCAGGCCTACGTAAGCCCCGCAAAATGGGCAAGCACCGTCATACACGATAAGCATCACGTCAGGTTTCAAGCGCTTCTGCTGGAGCTTCCATCTTTTCCTCGGCTGGGCCGTCACCCGTGCTGCGAATCGGCTCGCCTTTGAGAAAACTACGGATCTGTTGCTCTACCGTTTGTAACATGGTCTCGATCAAGACCGCCTCGCTCACTTTGCCATTGAGCTTGAGAACACCATTGGCAAAGTCGTAGGAGCCGCGCATCCCGTCCGGTATCTCCTGCGCGAAACCCAGTGATATAAGTGTTTTTTTCTCGATCTGCTTGATATCTTTGCCGGTCAGCGAGAGTTCGCCCTGCGAACTCAATACCGGCATGAGAAAAAACTCCTCACCCGGCGTCTTTGCCAATGTCACCGACCATATGCCATCCAGGTCACCACCATCAACGGCACCAGCAATGCGGCCAATACCAACCGAGAATCCCTCGAACAATAACTTGCGCAGACTTGCTCGAAGCTTGTCCGTCTCTGGTTGGGTGAGATTCTGGAAATTACAGCTGTTCTGAGCAAGGTTGAACAAGTCGTCGGCACTTTCGCCATGCAGCCCATGAATCCCAACATCAAACACGAGATCTTTGAACCGCTTGCCACCCACTTGAAGTAACTTGGTCTCCGGTCTGACATCGATATTCATACGCCCCGCACTTTCCAGCACCTGAGTGACCAGACTCACGCCATTGGCGGTGACATCAGTTGTGCCAAATTTTTCAATCTTTAGTGCCACCTTGCCCAGACCACGACGGGTGCTAGTCAGGTCTATCGCCAAATGCAGATCGTCGATCGCCACGACCGAATCTTTGCTGCGCGTGCTGATTTTCCCGGTATGCCAATCCAGCTTCAAGGTGTCTTTTCCTGCGACGATAGAGCCGACCGAAGGCGATACCAAAAAACGTGTGCCTTGGTTGAACCATTGAATCTCGGGCAGCTGCATGTCAGACTGGACATCGCCGTTCAAGCCGACTTTACCTCGTCCCTCGAGCCTTGCCTGGCCACCAAACAGTTTTTCGAAGGTCTCGCGCTGCTGACCCAATGGCTCGATCGCCCATTCGATGTTCATCAAAGCCAGCGGAAAAATGGTGTGCTTGAGCTGATAAGTCAATCGGGTTGTCATCCACTCAGGACGAGATTTGCCACCGCATTCATCGATCAACGCTACATCCACCGAGCCTTGCGACGACAGCAATCCGCGCTGGTGTTGCAGATTATGCAGTCGATAGCTATGCGATTTGTCCGATGCCGCCACAAACTCCCGCATCCAGGAGTCTGCGCGCTTACCGGCGTAGACATTGACGCCTAGCCAGAGAAGTACGCAGCCGGTAACGGTCACCGCAATGATGTTGAGATGGCTAGAGGATAGTTTCATGGACTTGGTCTTAACGAGCGGAAGTTTTGCAACACGAAAAATCCATGCTGATCGTGTTTTTTATTAGCCGCCTACTCACCATGGTTCAGCAAAATAGGCGCAAGGATGCGAGCCAAAAATAGCGTTGTACAAACCTTACTTAACTTCATGGGTCGAAAACTTGTGAGCGAAAAACCGCGCACCCGGTACGCGAATCACTTCGGGCGGAATACGTGCACACAGGCGAAAGACAACATTTTTTCGGACAAGGAATCCGGTGCGATCGGGCGCCATGCCGGGTTACCTACCGCCTCCGACAGGAGTTCCGCACCTCGGCCGTCCTGCTCCGCATAGGCCATAACCCACATGATGCGATATTTCTTGAAATTGCAATCAAATTCAATTTTTTCACGTACGGAGCGCGCATTGATCTCACTCTCCCGCATGCGATTCACGTGTTGCCAAGCATAGACGACATAACCTTTTCGGGTCATGTTGTCCGTCTCCAGATATTAAGCATTGTTTTTCTCGTCAACACCAAACGCCTCGCGATTTGCTGTTTGCGCTGCAGTCCAGAGCGGAAGGCAGAGAAACATAGCGAAGATCACAGTGGGTTTAAACATGGCTATCTCGTGAATGAATTCAACCGGCAGGCGTGAGTTATTTAGGCACCGGCAGCAGACCTCGGGCAGGGCCAGCTTTCTATCCAGCACTGAGACGTCTGATCGTTGGATATCATTGTAGCATTGCAAACTCGCGCTCGATCCCTGCAAAGAGGGCTATAGGCTCGCTGGTGCTTTTTCTGTGTTTTACCTTAAGTGACGTTGGGCGGCTGTTAAAGGACACGAACCAAGAGACTGCGGACCGGCTCTTTTTACCGTACCCAACAAGCGTCTCCTGATTCTGTTGCTGCGCTCTGAGTTTTGTGGGGTCGAATCGTCCAGACTGGCTGTGAACGGCGGAGTAAAAGGGAACCAGTTAGCGGCGGCGTAACCGGGTACCGGTCCCAAGCCTATCCTGAGATCTTAGATTGGATTCGGAGAGGCAGAGAGGATGTACACAGACGTGGGCTTATACGCCAAAGTCAG
>SYFN01000160.1 GCA_005800405.1 Burkholderiales bacterium | reverse complement strand
GTCTTCGGAGACCAGATTGGAGGCGACGGAGGACCCGACCTGACCGGCGCCCAAGATGATGACTTTTCTCATTGTTTTTTTGAGTGTAGTGCTGCTTGGATACCGTCGTAAATTTGAGTAGCTGAAAAACGGGCGCTCGATTGCTCGGTTGATGGCTTCGCACCCCAGCGACGGCTTGGCCTCCAGAGGTAGGTCTCCGGCGCTCTCGACAAACCTGGATTTGATTATAGGTGCGCCTCGCAAAGGCAAATAAGAATTTTTTTTCTGCAGAAACATTTCGACCCATTCGGAGATCAGTCAATAAATTATCAAAATAAAAATTAATTGGAATCAAAAATCCGAAAAATGCGCTATTTAGGTTTGTTTCGGCATTAAACACGTTGTGCAAAGGCGATTATTCGGAGGCAGCGAATAAATCACCGGATCCGACCGCCCGGTCATAAAAAAAGGGGGCGGGTACTTCAACAAAATGCAATTAATCTTCATTTAGCGATTGTCAATCCGCCATCGCATCAAGTATGCTTTCCCGGCAGTAACTTTCACTGTTTAAGGGGGGAGCATGGCTAAAAATATACGCTTCGGTGACTACGTGCAGGCTGTGACGGTCGATTCCGACTCGATCAGCTACTCGAAATTAATTCCGAGGCCAAAACTGGATAAAAACGGGAATGAAATCCCGATAAAGCCAGAAAAACTGAAGTTGGCAGGCACGGACATCTACAATTTGCTGCAGCCTTATCTGAGCGTTCGGATCATGGAGCAGATTGCGGCGGTGTTTCCGCTCGCTGCTTATCTGGTGCTGTTCCAGATTCTCGTATTGCAGCGCTCTATCATGGGCGCCGCTGAAATTACCGCAGGTCTGGTGGCCGTGATTATCGGCTTGATGGTCTTCATGGAAGGCCTGAAACTGGGCCTGATGCCCTTCGGCGACATCATCGGCAATACCTTGCCGAAGAAACTGCCTTTGGTCGGGGTTCTGTTTATCGCTGGCCTGCTCGGCATTGGCGTAACCTACGCGGAACCCGCGATTGGTACGCTGAAACTGGCTGGTGCGCTGGTAGATCCGGAAAAAGCTCCTGCCCTCTTCTACCTCTTGATGGTGCGAACCGACATGACGGTGTTGCTGGTCGGGTTTGGCGTGGGCGTCGCAGCCATCATCGGCACGATGCGCTTCCTGAATAATTGGAGCCTTAAGCCCCTCATCTATTGGAGCCTGCTACCGGGTGTAATTCTGACAGGCTACTGCGCCTTGGACAGCAACCTTGCATCCATTGTTGGTCTTGCGTGGGACTGCGGCGGCGTAACCACGGGTCCTGTGACCGTGCCTCTGGTGCTCGCGCTGGGTATTGGCGTGGCGAACTCCGGTGGCAAAGGCGACAGTTCACTTTCGGGCTTCGGTATCGTGACACTGGCCTCTATCTATCCAGTGGTTGCCGTGCTCGGTCTTGGCGCCTATTTCGGCGCGACGCTCTCCGTTGACGAGATGAAGGCAGCCAATGCCGTCGTGTACGAGGCAATGAAAGCGGCTGGCGGAGACAGTTCCACGGTTTGGAATCAAATCCTGATGGGCCCAATCAAAGATGGCGTGCAGGCGATTGTGCCGCTCGTGATCTTCCTGATGATCATCCTGTTCGGTGTACTGCGCACCCGTCTGCCGAATGCTTTCATTATCTGCTACGGCCTCGTGCTGTCGGTCGTCGGTATGTGCTTGTTCAACATCGGTCTGAAGTATGGCTTGTCCGCGCTTGGTGAGCAGGCTGGTAACATCATCCCCGGTTCGTTCACGAACATCACACTGCCCGAATCGCTCCGCGTTCCAAGTGAAACCGGCGCTTACGGACCGCTGTATGGCAGCTTCTGGGGGATCGTGATTTCCTGCGTCTTTGCCTGGATACTTGGGTTTGGTGCAACGATGGCTGAACCCGCATTGAATGCACTCGGCGCTACCGTACAGAACATGACCAATGGCTCGTTCAAGAAGTCCATGTTGATGTACGCAGTTGCTGCAGGCGTCTCGACGGGCATCATGCTCGGCGTGACCAAGCTGGTGTTCGACTACAACCTGCTCTACATACTGGTGCCGGGCTACATCATCGCAGTTAGCCTGACCGTTTTATCGTCTGAAGAGTTCGTGAACATAGGCTGGGATAGCGCGGGCGTGACGACAGGTCCAGTGACCGTTCCGCTGGTGCTGGCTATGGGTCTGGGCTTTGGTGGCGCGGTGAACGCTGTCGAAGGTTTCGGCATCCTGGCTGCTGCATCCATTGCACCGATCGTGGCTGTTCTCGGCCTGGGCGTCTATGTCCAGTACAAGGTCAAGAAAGAATTGGCCGCTGCACAGGCCTGATCAACCGTCACCGAATCAACAGAATAGAAAAAAGGGGAAACGAATGGCAAAGCGTAAAGTTACCAATATTAGCGAGGTGTCGCTGATTACTTGTGTCGTGCAGAAAGGCCTCGCCGACACCATCAACACTTCGCTACTGGAAGTGGGCGTGCAGGGTTCGACCGTGCACATGGGCGTGGGTACCGGCGTGCGTGAGCGCCTCGGTATTCTGGGCGTCGCCGTTGACGTGGAACGCGAAGTGATCAGCGTGATGGTCCCGCAAGACCAAACTGATCGTATCTTCGAGCGCATATTCCTCGCGGGCAGGCTGGATACACCGGGCATGGGTTACATCTATGTAACACCACTGCTGCAGGCGGCCACCTACATTCCGCCGAATCTGCTCAAAGATTAATCGCCTAAACGACGACAGGACAACATCATGAGTCAGAACGATAAACCGGATATTCCGTACATCGACTATACGCGTCAGATCACCTGCATCCTTTATGAGGGCGGTGCATCTAAGCTGATGGAGCTGCTGCATCACAAGGGCATCAACGAATGCTATTTCTATAGCGTTCGCGGTAACCCGATCGGTCGTGCTTCTCTGGCAGGCAATCTGCCCGAGATTCCCAAGACCGAGATACTGCATGCCACCGTATCAGCCGACCAGGCCGACTACATTTACAAAATGCTGTACGAAGAGGCCAAGATGGACGAGCAAGGCCAGGGCTTGATTTATGTGAATCGCCTCACCCGTTCCAGTCCCATCGCGTTGCCGGAAGATTCGCACGTGGGCGCCTGACGCGCCTTTTGCGAAACCTTATACAACAGCCACTCGAACCAGGAGAATTTCATGAGTGATGTAATTAAAAACATGATCGCAAAAAACAAGCGCGCAATTTTTGATATCGAGGCGATTGTTCAATTCAACGTTGGTCAGATTCAGGTCGCGCGAAGCACGATCGAGGAAAATATCACTGACGCCCAGCAGAGTTATCTGGTCAACGCCGGCGGTAACCGCGAACTCATCATGCGCACCACCGACGATGTGTTCCGTAATCGTCTGATGATGATCGATCAACTGAACCCCACCGACACCGACCAGGAAGCCTTCCAGCTCTCCATGGCCAACCGTGTCAAGGTGGAGTATCTGGACCATCGTAGCAAGATCAATCGCAAGATGGCCACCATCGCCCTGAAAATGGCCGAAGCCATCAAGGCGCTGGGCGAAGTCAGCGAGACCTTCTACGAACTCAATGAAGAGATGGTCAACTACATCGACGAAATCGCGGATTCCAATGGCCAGTGGCTCGATGGTGAGCTCAAGCAGCAGATGGACAGCGCCTCGCATCACGGCAACGAGATGCGTGCCAACGAGATCGAAGAACTGGTTCGCAGCATCCGCAACAGCTCGGTCGAAACTCGCAAGATCATCGACGATACCTTCTCGACCGGTGAGACACTGAAAGAGAAGCTCAACAACATGCAGGATGCCGGTAACGAGATGCGTGATCAGGTGATCTCGCTGCGCGAGAAGGTCGATGCAAACCAGAAGCGCGTGTCCGACAAAATCGGCAGCTAAAGTGTGCTGCCGTCCCGGTGACGACACAAAGCAGCAGACAGGCTGGCCGGTTGTATCGGCCGGCCTGTGTTTTTAGAGGTTCAGCATTTGCATGAAAAAAGTACAAGAGGAAAAAGCGTAATGAAACGCCGCATCATGGAGATCCTAGACGGGACCTCGCACGACAGCACCAGCCGAATTCTTGAATGGGTGATCACCATTGTGGTGCTGACCAATTGTGCCGCCGTCGTTCTGGATTCGGTGCATGAAATCCATGAAGCTTTCAAAGATTTTTTCCCTGAGTTCGAATTCTGGAGCGTGATGTTCTTCTCGGCTGAATACGTACTCAGAACCTGGTCCTATGGCGCACGCTACACGCCCGAGCAAGGCGGCGCGTGGAAAGGCCGCAAGGAATATGTGTTCAGTTTCTTTGGGCTAATCGATTTCATTGCAACCGCGCCCTTCTATCTGCACTTCTTGTTCCCGTATCTGGATTTGCGTGTGCTGCGCGTGTTGCGTCTGCTGCGTATCCTGAAACTCTCGAAGTACAACACCGCATTGCAGGATCTGTTTCACGCCGTCGCCTCAGAGAAAAAAGCATTTACCTCCGCCCTCTTCTTGCTATTGATTGCAACGATTGTGTCGGCCTCGCTGATGTATTTTGCAGAAGGTCACAATCAACCGGAGCATTTTGGCTCCATCCCCCACTGTATTTACTGGGCAGTGATCACCATCACCTCCGGCTATGGCAACGTGGAAGAGCTGACACTGGCCGGTGATATCATCGCTTTGATCACGGGCTTTCTTGGGGTGTGTATGGCGGCGATCATGACGGGTATCGTGGCGTCCGCATTTTCCAATCAGCTCTCGCGCAAAAAAGCCGCCTTTGGTCAGCAGTTGCGTCGCGCACTGGCCGACGGTATCGTCACCGACGCTGAAAAAGACACGCTGGATAGGCTGCGTCGTCAGTACCGACTGACGGAGCAGCAAGTCGAAGCGATGATGGAAGAAATACGCAAGGAAGAGAAATAAACGCTTCAGGTGGCTTGGCCGCCCGAAGTCTCTGCACCCGCCTCTTCAGGCCCGGTGACCCGCTCGGCGAGCTTGCCGACCGATAGTCCCTGCACCAGAATCGATACAACCACGATGCAATAGGTCAGCGAGAGTATGACAACACGCTCATTCCCCGATGGCAGGGAGAGCGCCAGTGCCACCGAAATACCGCCGCGCAGACCACCCCAGGTGAGCACCAAGCCCGCACCTCTGGGCAGCTTGAAATAGCCCGGCAGGTAGTGCACGGGGACCCAGACGGTCAGCGCACGTGCAATCAGCGTCATGATGACCATCGCCAGACCAGCGGCAAACAAGCTCCAGGAGAAGGCAATCAACATGACCTCCATGCCGATCAGTACAAACAAGACGGCATTGAGAATGTCATCGATCATTTCCCAGAACATGTCCACGTAGAGCCGGGTGGTGTCCGACATCGCCAGCTCGCGCCCATGATTGCCGACCACCAGACCGGCGACCACCATGGCCAAAGGTCCCGAGACATGCAGTTTGCTCGCCAGCGCGTAGCCACCCATCACGGCAGCGAGCGTGATCATGACCTCTACCTGATAGTTATCGATACTACGCAGCAGATGAAAGGTGATGTAACCGATCAGCAGACCATAAAGCAGGCCGCCACCGGCTTCGTGCATCAGCAAGCCCAGGCCTTCGTGGAAAGTCGGCGCTTCGCCGATGAGCAGCATGCTCATCAGGATGGAAAAAATCACCACACCCACACCATCATTGAAGAGCGACTCGCCCGAGATCACGAGCTCCAGATTTTTGGGAATGCCCGCTGACTTCAGAATACCCATCACCGCGATAGGATCGGTTGGTGAAATCAGCGCACCGAACAACAGGCAATAGAGCAGCGGCATGGAAATGCCGATGAAGGGCAGCACATACCATGCCGCCAGACCGACGATAAAGGTAGACAACAGCGTCGAGAAAAACGCTAGTATCAGTACCTGCCAGCGATAGGCGCGCAACTCGGAGAGATCGATGTGCAAGGCACCCGCGAAGAGCAGGAAAGACAGCATCCCTTGCATCAGCACATTGGAAAAATCGATGGTGCGCAGCATGGTCTCCATCTTGCGGTGCAAGCCGAAATCTGCCCCTGCAAGATTGAGCAAGATAATCACCAGCGACAAGAGCAAGGCGGTCACCATCACACCGATGGTGATCGGCAGGCGGATGTAGCGGAAATTCAGGTAGGCCAGCAGTGCCGTAAGCACCAGACAAGTAGCGGTGATTTCTAACATGGACGTTGCGGTGTTGTTATTTTTTTAATGCGCCTTGTGGCGAACACCGCAAGCATATCGCGTTCCCCGCCACTTGCCTTCAATTTATGAAGCCCCGGCTGCGATTCAGCGAGTGTGTTTGCTTGGGCACATTCTGTTCAAGTACTCCTGCGCTGAGCCGCGTTGGCTCGCCGCACCACATGGATGTGTTTAGCGCCGCATCAGCCGAAAAGCGTGAGCTGGATGATATAAGCCAGCGCACCCGCAAAATAACCGGCAATCGCCAGCCCACTGATTTTTTTCACGTACCAGACAAAGTCAATGCGCTCCAGCCCCATTGCAGCCACACCAGCGGCAGAACCAATAATCAAAATCGAACCACCCGTACCCGCGCAATAGGCGAGAAACTGCCACAAGAAACTGTTCGGCCCGTATTGATCAAGGCTGTACATGCCGATCGCCGCCGCCACCAACGGCACGTTATCGACGATGGCGCTGACGATACCAATCAACAGCACGATCAGATCTTGTCTGCCGACGGTCGTATCAAGCCAGCCGGCCAGTGCCGGCAGGATGCCGGAGTGCTCCAGTGTCGCCACGGCCAGCAGAATGCCAATGAAAAACACAATCGACGCCATGTCGATGCGATTGAGCGCACTGGTCAGATTGAGGTGCTCACGCTCCTCCTCAGTCTTGTTGCCATGTAAAAGATCGCCCACCAGCCACAGCACACCCAGACCCAGCAGCACGCCCATGAACGGCGGCAGGTACGTAATGGTTTTGAACGCAGGCACCGCAATCAGTACCCCCAAGCCCAAAAAGAACATGATGTTGCGCTCACGCTCTGAAGTACCTGTGCCTTGGGGTTGGTTGGCATCCTGACGCGGCTCGACCACAGGCTTTCCACGCAGCGAGTAACTGATGATCGCGACTGGTACGAGCAGGTTAACCAAGGCAGGAAAGAACAGCGCGCCGATAATGGACGAGGCCGTGATCTGCCCGCCAATCCACAGCATGGTGGTGGTGACATCACCAATCGGCGACCAGGCGCCACCGGCGTTGGCAGCAATCACGATCATGCCCGCAAACAAAAGACGCTCATCGCGAGAGTCCAGTAGTTTTTTCACCAGCGACACCATCACAATGGCGGTGGTGAGGTTGTCAAGTACGGCACTGAGAAAGAACGTCGCGATACATACCAGCCACATCAGCGAGCTCAGGCTGGTGGTACGGATGCGCGCGGTCACGACATCAAAACCGTCATGCGCATCAATGACTTCCACGATCGTCATAGCCCCCATCAGAAAGAACACAATCTGCGCGGTGCCAATCAGTGTCTCGCCCAAATGCTCGTTCACATGGCCGGAATCGCCGGTCATGACTGCGTAGATGCTCCACAACAGACCGGCACCGAGCAAAGCCGAGGCCGATTTATTGATTTTGATCGGATGCTCGAAAGCGATCGCCGCATAAGCGACAACGAAAATGAGGATGAGTAGGGTGTTCATGAGAGGGGATTTTCTTAATGGAAAAACAACGGTATTTTAAACGCCTTGGAACGGTTCTGGTTGGTCTGCCGCAAGATACTTACGGTGTATCTCCAGCGCGGCAGGGCTTGACAGCCCGGCAGCCAGGGCGGAAATTGAGGTCTCGGGCCACCCCGCCCTGACCATTCCAATCCCCCACCCCCTGATACTGGAGGTATGCCATGCAGACCATCGAAGCCTTTTTGCACAGCTCGCCACGAGCGCTCTGCTCGATACACCCCGACCAAACGGTCTGGGAGGCCTTGTAAGCCCTGGCGGCGAACAATATCGGCGCACTGGTGGTGCTGGAAGGTACGACGATGGTCGGTATCTTCTCGGAGCGGGACTATGCGCGACGCGTGGAGCTCAAAGGGCGACTGACACAGGAAACCCGGGTGCGCGACATCATGACAGCGGAGTTCATCACCATCAGTCCCGATCAGAAAATGGATGAGTGCATGCAGATCATGACCGACAAGCGCATCCGACATCTGCCCGTGATGAAAGACAGCCAGCTACTCGGCATGGTCTCCATCGGTGACGTACTGCTGGTGATGATCGCAGAGCAGAAGCAACTGATTGAGCAGTTGCAGAGTTATATTTCGGGATGACGGCAGGAGTTTGTCAGTGATAAAGATTCTCCACACGCCCCTCTGCATCCACCCGATAGCAGCGCAGATCCAGATTAAACACCTCGGGTTTCACGATGGATTTGCCCCGCAACATACGCGCGCATTCCTGTATGCCCTCAGGTACTGAGGGGTGCGGGAAAATCAGTTCAGCGAGCTGATCGATGCCCGCGTCAAGCGCGATCATCAAGGCGATCGCCTGACTGGTGCTCGAGGCATGATTGCCCATGACGCGCATGCCGAGGATTTTCATCTCATCGTCATCCGACACCAGAATCTTGAAGAAGCCACCCGTCTTGCCCATCGCAATCGCGCGATTGATATAGCGATAATCCATCATCGCCATCCGGTAGGGAATCTTGCGCTTCTTGGCCTGTGTCTCGTTCAAGCCGACCGCCGCGACTTCGGGATTCAGAAACATGATGGTGGAGATGTTTTCGTACATCAGATCACGCGGTGGGTTACCGAAGATGCGTTCGACTGCGTAACGACCTTCCAATTCACCGACGTTGACCAGCGAGATATCCGCAGTGAAATCGCCGACCGCATAAATATTCGGCACCGTAGTTTGCGTTCCACTATCCACGCAGTAGCCGCGATCATTGAGCTGCACACCAGCTGCCTCGAGTCCGAGATTGTCGGTGTTGGCTACCCGGCCTACCGATATCAAGGCATTGTCGACGGTGTAGGTTTCGTGACGACCATCTTTGTAGTTCAGTACATACTCGACCTTGCCATCGACGATGTTCATCGACTCCAGCGATGAGCCACGGTGAATGACCACACCTTTTTTTTCAAGGTTACTGGCCAGCGCAGCCGAAATATCCTCATCTTCAAAAGGCAGGATGCGATCCTCCTTGTCAATCAGGAAGACCTTGGTACGCCCATAGTTGGAGAAAATGGTCGCAAACTCACAGCCAATCACGCCCGCACCCAGGATCACAATACTCTTGGGGAATTCAGGTAGTGAGGCGATGCCATCGCTGGTCAGAATGATTTTTTCATCAATCGGAATATTCGGCAGATAGCGCGGCCGGCTGCCGATGGCCAGTATGATATTTTCCGCCCAGATGATCTCAGTACTGCCATCGGCGAGCGTGATTTCGATCTCGTTGGTATTGAGCAGCTTGCCGTGGCCCTGAAATTCGGTCAGCAATGCTTTGCGCTTGAAGTAATTGATCTGCTCGCGCAATTGGGTATACTTGTCACCAACGGCGCGATGCATTTCGTTGATCACGGCGGCGTAGCTGAGCTCGCAATCATGCACGGTATAGCCGTAACCCGTATGACGGGTATTTTTGTAGCTCTCCGACAGTTCCCACAAGGTTTTCGAGGACAGCGCGCCATTGAAAATACCGGCACCTCCCACTTTGTTTTTTTCAATGAGCGCGACTGTCTTCCCAAAGTCCAGGCCCCGCATCGTGGCGGCAAATCCGGAAGGGCCACCGCCTATGACACACAAGTCGAATTTTTTCATAGGTTCACTTCTCGCTTGCAATGACTTACATTAAAAATCAGATGACCAACCCCCTCCAACTATCCTTTGTCTGAACGTGAACGGTCGATCTGTTGCCATATCGCGCGATCCAGATCAGTGGCTCGCCCCGGCTTGTCAAGGTGCTCACGGATATAAGCACCATCTGCCACCGCTGAGAGTTCACGCAGCCGGGACACCAGCGTGTGGTACTGCGCGAGTGCGAATTCGGGATTTTTAGCAGCCAGCGCCAGCGATTCGAATTCACCGCGAGTGGTTTCAATACTGTCGTCGCCCTTTTCTATTTCATCGATCAGCTGATTTATTTCGGCGACCGTCAGATGATGATGCTTCGCATTGTGGATAAAGGCTTCACACGCGGCTTCGTCAAAGACACTGGCACGCGCCTCTGCCAGCAAATCCTGCTTGAGCTTTTCGCGATTCAGGCGCAACTGATCGGTAAAGCCCGAGGCCATGATCGCCGCCGGGATTGCGAAGAGGCCAATGCCCACCAAGGCCAGCACGACGGTAATCAATCGTCCGCCGGACGTGACCGGTGATATGTCGCCATAGCCGACTGAGGCCAGCGTAATCACCGCCCAGTAAATCGACTGCGGAATGTTTTCGAATTTATCCGGTTGCGCATCACGTTCCAGCAAATAACCAAATGCCGCCATCATGAACACCAGCAAAGCGATCATGAACAGCGCCGCCAGCAACACCGGCGTCTCTTTACGGATCACGGCGAACATGGTGTCGCTGGCCGAGGAATAGCGACCGAGCTTCAGCAGACGTACCATGCGGATGATTCGCAGGAAGCGCAGATCGAGTGTGCCGCCCAGCACCAGCTCCAGCATGAAGGGCAGAATGGCAACCAGATCTAGCAGACCGGAGGGTGATTTGACAAAGCGGAAGCGCTGCATTAGCGCGCTGCTGGCACGATCTTGCTCGGGATAAGCATAAATGCGCAGCGCGTATTCAGTCGCAAAAACAATGAACGATGCGGCGTCCAGCCACGCGAAATGCGCGCCGAAATGCACGCGTATGCTCTCGACTGATTCCAGCACAATCGACAACACCGACAGCACAATCCAGAAAATGAGAAAGACTTCGGTAACCTCATTGAGCCGACCACCGTATTCACTGGGGAACAGCAGCGCGTGTACCCGTTGACGCAGTTTGCGTCCTCGATTGAGCTCTCTGAACTCGCGCAGGCCTTCGCGTACCACTTGTGTGATTTTAAGGATGCGCAGCAGACGCAAGACCCGCAGCAGGCGGGAATCGAGAATGAAGAACAAGCCGAGGAAGAATGGCAGTATGGCCAGCAGATCGATAATCCCCATGAAGCTGGTTGCATACTGCAACCGCGGCATCGACGCGCGGGCGAAATCGGGATCCTCCGGTGCCAGATACAGGCGCAACAGATACTCCACCGAGAAGATCGCAACAGAGAAAAGGTCAAACCATTGAAATAGCTGACGATACTCAGCCTCAATCTCGGGCGCTGACTCCAGCAACAAAGCCAGCAAGTTCAGCAGAATTAACAAAAAAATTAAACGATTGATCGCGCCCCGCGCCCCGGTATCGGAGGTCTCGTCCAGCAAGGCACTGTACATTTTCCGGCGGAATGTGCTCGGGACTGGAGTAACGCTGATATCTGCCTGCATGGGTTTTTTCGCCGGATAAGTTGTTATATTTTTAATGCGCGGAATAACGGATCATTGCGATGGGCAAGTGTATCGCCTGTAAAAGCCTGTTGGCAATCCAGTCTCAATGACATGAGTAAATTGTTAACTATCAAATGCATAACTGCTAAATCAATAACAGTATCCTCAAAATTATTGTCGAAGGAAGGCTACGAATATTTCCATAAATCACATCAGGCGGGCGATATAATGTCGCCGTCTGTTCAAATCAACAACAAGGTCGCACGACAAGTGCCGCAGAACCATTAACCAATGAAACCCGTCTTGTTCGGGCTTATTGTCGAAACATGAAATCCCTTCAAACGCGCATTTACGACCTGCTGGAAGGCTCAGTAGAAAACAAGGCAGCTCGTGCTTGCGAAATTTTCATTGCAAGCGTGGTGGTTTTGAATGTGGTTGCCATTATTCTGGAATCAGTGCACGAGCTGCACGAGGCCTACGTGACGTATTTCCATATTTTTGATGTGGTGAGTGTGATGATCTTCACGCTGGAGTATGTACTCCGGGTGTGGTCATATGGCGTCAAATATTCAGCGCAGGACGGTGGTGCATGGCGTGGTCGCAAAGAATATATATTTAGCTTCTACGGATTTATCGATTTCTTCGGCACAGTGCCGTTCTACTTACAGCTGCTGTTCCCGGGGCTAGATCTGCGCTTCCTGCGATTGTTCCGTCTGATGCGGATTTTCAAGCTGTCGCGTTATAACAGTGCGCTCTCCGACCTGATTGAGGCGGTCAAGGCAGAACGGGATTCGTTTGCATCGGCCTTGTTCCTGCTGCTGATTTCCTGCCTGCTGTTTTCTTCGCTGATTTATATCGCCGAGGGTCATGTGCAGCCCGAGGTTTTCCCCTCGATACCAGCGACCATGAAGTGGTATTTGCTGACGATTATTTCTGGCTGGGGTAACGTGGATCCGATCACGATTTTCGGTGTGATTTTGGTGGTCCTCACGCAGGTGTTGGCGATTGCGCTGGCAGCGATTCTTACCGGTGTTGTCGCAACTGCGTATACCGCTCAGGTAGAGCGACGTGAAGTCATGTATGAAACTGAAATATGGGAAGCGCTGGCGGATGGCATCGTGACCGAGGAAGAAAACGCGCGCCTGCAAATACTCAAGCGCCAGTTCGGCATGAGCGATGAGCAGGTCGAGGCCATCGCGCGACAAGTACGTGAAGAAAAAGATATCAAAGAACCGTAGCCGCTCTGACGAGGCTGCGTGCGGCGTTTGTACAGCCTTGTCATTCGCAGGATGAGGCCAATTCGACATCTCAAACGAATTAATCATCAAACGATTGGCGATACCAGCCTTCCGGATGAATCAACCAACGTCGTTAGCGGCACTGCATGAGACGACACCAGGGGAGTCAACATGATTGAGTTTTTCCAGCAACTGAACTGGCTGATCGTCGGCCAGATTATCCTGATTGATATTCTGCTGGGCGGTGATAACGCGATCGTGATCGCGCTCGCCTGTCGGCACCTTCCAGAGCATATGCGATTCAAGGGCATCGTTGGCGGTGCGCTGGGGGCCATCGTGATTCGCATCATTCTGATTGCCTTTGCGGTTACGCTGCTTACCCTGCCCTACCTGAAAATCATCGGCGGTGTGCTGCTGCTCTGGATTGGGGTCAAGTTACTGCTGAATAAAGAAGACGAAAACGATGAAATTGACGGGGGTGATCGCCTGATCACCGCGATCAAGACCGTCATCATCGCGGACCTAGTCATGAGTATTGATAATGTCATCGCCGTGGCTGGCGCGGCCGAACAAGCCAGCTCCGATCACAAGCTGGTATTGGTGATATTCGGCATCATGGTCAGTATCCCGGTCGTGATCTGGGGCAGCTCAGTCATTCTGCGCATCATGGATCGCGTCCCTGCCGTGATCACGATGGGCGCTGCATTGCTGGGTTATCTGGGTGGATCCATGATCGCCACGGATGTTGCAATCAAATTGCGCGTCGCAGAAATACTGCCCGTGGATCTGCTGAACTTCCACAATCTCGGCGTTCACCTCAGCCTGACCGGCAGCGCGGGTGCGCTACTGGTGGTCCTGGCCGGATGGTGGTTCAATCAGCGCCCGCCTTCTATACAGGATGAGCCTCAGGCATCGGCTTAATGGTTGGGCTGCCGCTCCCCCACAAACACATACCGGCTCAGACTGAAAAAATAACCATACTCGGTACCGATCGCAGCAGCATCTGCCTTCCATGCCGAGATATCGTATGCACTCAGTCCGTTACGACCTGTCACGAAAGCGCCGATCATGTCCATCATGCCGATGCTGTACGTCTGGCGGTCGTACACAGAATTCAGCAAGGGAACGACTGTCACCGTCACTGAACTGAAGCCCGCAGCTTCCATGCGGCGCTTCAATGTGCGAGGCAGCTGGGGATGGGGTATGTGTTCATTCCAGGTCTCCAGCACACGGCGCATGCGCGTATCATCGAGACTGGCCCAGACCGCCGACTCCCAATCGGTATCCACCAGCACGGCCCTGCCACCCGGCCGTATCACGCGGGCCAGTTCTACGAGCGCTGCGTCAATCGTTTCAACATACTCATACACCTGTGATGCCAGCGCGATGTCCATGCTGGCATCGGCACAGGGCAAGGCATTCACGTCGCATAGCTCGAAGCGCACCTGAGGCAAGGACGCGCAGCGCTGACGCGCAATCATCAACATGGGTGCTGCGATATCCACGCCCAGCACCTGCCCGTTGTCACCCACAGCTTGTGCGAGCGACTGCGTGGTGAGGCCGGGGCCGCAGCCGATGTCCAGTGCACGCTGCCCGGGCTGCGCTTGAAGCAAGGCCATCACCTGCGCGCGCTGCTCGACCACGTCGGGCGTAAGATAAATGGACTCGAGACGGCGTGATGCCTCCTCGTCAAACTGGTCTTCTGCGCTGGGTGCTTGGGTCATGATGAGAGGATAATCAAAGGATCGTGAAGCAATGACGATGCAGAAAATACGATATTTATGGCGCGCGACGATTCAGGCCCTCGATCAGCGCGCGATGAAATCGATCCGGATCCTGCATCTGCGGCGCATGACCTAGCTCGGGGAAGAGCACCAGCGATGCACCAGGAATTGCAGCGGCCGTGCGGCGCGCCAGTGCGGGATAATTGCCCAGACGTGATTTCACTTCAGGCGGCGCGATATCCTTGCCAATCGCGGTGTTGTCCTTCTCGCCGATCAAGACCAGCGTCGGTACCCGCACGTTTGGAAATTCATACAGCACCGGCTGCGTAAAAATCATGTCGTACAAGAGCGCTGAGTGCCATGCCACGGTAAACCCACCCGGCCCGCGATACATGCCCGCGAGCATTTGTACCCAGATCTCGTATTCGGGTCGCCACTCATTCACGTAATAGGTGCTGCGCTCGTAATTACGAATCATCGTCGCAGTGACCTTGCGCTCACGCGCATACCATTCATCCACCGACAGTGCAGGTACACCTTCGGCCTTCCAGTCCTCAAGACCGATGGGATTGACCATCACCAGCTGCTCCACCTGATCGGCAAACATCAGCGCAAAACGCGTAGCCAGCATACCGCCAGTGGAATGGCCGATGACCGTCACTTTGCCTACACCGAGTGAATCCAGCAAAGCTTTGGTGTTGTGCGCGAGCTGATGAAAACTGTACTGATATGCCGCAGGCCGACTGGATTTGCAAAAGCCGATCTGATCCGGTGCGATTACGCGATAGCCCTGCTGCTGCAGAAAACGCAGCGTGCCTTCCCAAGTCGCGCTGCAAAAATTTTTACCATGCAGAAGTACTGCGGTGCGGCCATTGGGTTTATCTGGCATGAGCTCGAGATAAGCCATCTGCACCGACTGACGCTGCGAGGTGAAGTGAAACCGAAACTCGGGCCATGGATAGTCAAAGCCCTCGAGCTCGGGGCCATAGACGTCGTCCGCCTGCGCAAGAGGCAGTGCAAGAGAGAGCACCAGCAGGATCAAAAAATGTCGCATCGGGTTTTATCTCGATGGCCTGTTACAGCGAGCAGCAGGCACACATATTAAAAAAAACAGAAGACATCGCGTGCAGCTCAATGCAGGACCTCATCGCGAAATCGTTCTGTCAGGAAATACGACGCGCTCAGTCCCACCACCGCACCAAACATGACGTAATACGCCGGCGCCAATGGGGTGCCGGTAGCCTTGATCAACCAGGTCACGAACAGCTGCGCGAAACCACCGAACAACATCACCGCAAAGTTATAAGCCAGCGCAAGACCGGTCGAGCGCATGCGCACCGGGAACTGCTCGGCCAACGCTGTCGATATCGCGCCAAAACCCACTGCCACCGCGCTACAAAGCAGCACTTGCGTGACCGCGAGACGAAACAATCCGGGATCGGCCTGCAACCATGAAAACAGCGGATACGGCAAAACGAAATACAGTGCGCAGGCCAGCATGAGCACGGGACGACGCCCGATGCGATCCGACAGTATCCCGAAAAAAGGCGTACCCACCGTCAGACACAACAGCCCTGCCACCTGCGCAATAAAAGCCTCGGCGAGCGGAATGCCCAGCTGAGTTTTGGCATAGGTCGGCATGTAGATCAGCACGACGTAGTACATGATCGTGCCCGACACCACCAAACCAAATGACACCGCAATACTGCGACGATAGGAACGCCAGATGGCCATCAGTCCCGCGGGTGCCTCTGCAGACTGACTGGCTTCCACAAAAGCCTCGGTTTCATTCAGGTGGCGACGAATCCACAATCCCACCGGGCCAATCAGCAGGCCGAACAAGAAAGGCAAACGCCAGCCCCAACTGTCAATTTGCTCGGGGGTGAGTCCCTGCGTAATCAGCATGCCCGCCGTTGCACCCGCGAGCGCGGCCACACTTTGACCGACCATTTGCAGCGAACCATAAAATCCGCGACGGTCAGGTGGCGCGCTCTCCACCAAAAACGAGGTCGCGCTGGCGAACTCGCCACCGGTGGCCATGCCTTGCAGCAGTCGTGCCAGCACAATCAACACGGGTGCTGCAGCACCAATAGCGGCGTAGGTGGGTGCAAACGCGATCATCGCAATCGATACCGTCATCAGCAAAATGATCAGCTGCAGCGCCGCCTTGCGGCCCTTGCGATCTGCATACAGGCCGATCAGGATACCGCCCACCGGGCGCATGAAAAACCCCACCCCAAAGGTGGCCATCGCCATCAGCAAGGACGCATATTCACTGTCGGACGGAAAGAACAGGCGCGAAATGATCACGGTAAGGAAGCCGTACACCACAAAGTCATACCACTCGAGCGCATTGCCAATAACGGCCGCCAGAATCTGGCGTTTGTGGATGGTGCCTTGCTCCATGGGTGATCTCCTCGGCTTATGGTTGTTCGCGTTGCGCTCTCGCACGCTCATCATAAACGACTCGCGGCCGAGTCTCGCCCAATCCGGTAAACTGCGGCCAACGGCGTTAACGCAGCGTAGTTTCAAGCAGATGCAAGGTCGCCAGCAGCCTTCCAAAACAGGCTCTCAATAATCTCATGATGGAGCACGCTATGGCCCTGCTGATCGCTGGTTTGATTCTTTTTTTAGGTGCGCACTCAACGCGCATCTTTGCCGATGACTGGCGCACACGCACCCTAGAGCGCATCGGCGAGCTCAAATGGAAAGGCCTCGTGACTGCGCTCTCCATCGCGGGCTTCGTCCTGATGATCGTTGGCTATGATCAGGCACGCATGACACCGATCGCGCTTTGGCAGCCACCCCTCTGGACACGGCATGTGGCCGTGCTGTTCAATCTGCTGGCATTCGTTCTGGTTGCAGCCGCTTATGTCCCGCGCAACATCATCAAGTCCAAAATTGGTCATCCGATGATTGCCGGCGTAAAAATCTGGGCGCTGGCGCACTTGCTCGCCAACGGCAATCTGGCCGATGTGCTGCTGTTCGGCGCCTTCCTCATTTGGGCCGTGCTGGATTTCCGCGTGTCGCGTCGCCGCGATCGCATGAACGCTACGGTCTATCCGTCGGCCGCGATGGCCAACAGTCTGCTGACACTTGTCGTTGGGCTAGGTGCCGGCGTGGTGTTCATGCTGTGGCTGCATGTGCGCTGGGTTGGGGTGAGTCCGTTGGGGATGTGAGTGAATGGATCTTCGCCCGCTATGAATTAAAGACCACGCAAGAATTCTGACGCGAGCTTGCATGCGTCCTCAAAGGCTGGACGATGATCAAGCGTATCGATAGCCTCAAACTGTATCTTTAGCAGGGATTGCCTTTCCTCCATTTGTTTCATGAAAGTCTCCCGATGACGTACCAGACAAGTCGCTGCGGAGCGCAGAGCGTCTGGATCTTTCTCTATCACTAATGAGGGATCGAATATGTCGCGTGCGGTGACGATGTCGCCTCTATGCCATAACTTCTTCGCCATAATTTCTGCCGGGGTCTCTACGCGAACATCCCTCCCAAGCAGGTTCCACTGACCTGCGCTAAAAAACTGATCCGGATTGAGTGAGAATAATATTACTTTTTTATTATTCTTAAGGAGTCAGTGATGCCTAAAGGTGTTCGATTAAAGCCCGAGCAGATCGTGGCCAAGCTGCGCGAGATTGAGCTCAAGATAGCTCAAGGCAAGGATGTACTCAGTGCCTGCCGCGAAGCGGGGGCGACTGACAAGAGCTACTACCGCTGGCGGCGTGAGTATGGCGGCATGAAGGTTGATCAGGCCAAGCGCTTAAAGCAACTGGAGCAGGAGAATGCGCGCC
>SYFN01000159.1 GCA_005800405.1 Burkholderiales bacterium | reverse complement strand
TGAATCTGATAACGTTCGGCTTGGCTGAGGTGTGTATAGGTCATGTGCTTCTTCGACTGGCTGGTCAAAAGGCTTTGATACTAATGCACCTCAGCCATCCAACCCATTAATCAAAGTTGCACTTCGTCCTTGAATTCACCGATAATGAAAAATTACTGAGTCTGCAGAGTAAGCTCGGTGCTGGCGGGTTAATGAACCTCATGCAGATTAGATCTGCGAAGATGAGCGTTCTTGCAGAACTGCCTGCGTGGATACTTCAACATCCTGTTGAAGAGATTTTTAATGACGCTTCATTATCGGATGACTTGGTACGGTTGCAAAACAAAGTCATCACCTTCATCAAGGAGGATATCGAGGTGCTCGCCACAATCGCTACTGGATGGGAAGAAGCGCATCTGGTTCCCGTGGTTGAAAATCTCCACGAATCCTGTCTGCGTCATTGTCTTTCCGAGCACCCTGCCGCAGATATCGTCAGCACGCTGAGTGGCGCGGGACTGTATCAGCCGATCGCTCAGCGAATTGCAAATGCGTGGATGTCTGCATGGGTCACCGTGCCCCGAGCCGCCCCCCTGCTGCGGCCAGCGACCGCGATACATATCGATAATTGGAATGACGAAGATCTGGCAAATCTGGATCCGAACACTGGTGAGATAGTGATCCGACCAAGCGCGGTGGCGCGCAATATCGGCAGATTTATCGACTCGCTCACCGGCGCCGAACTCCTTCGAGCATTCAGCACCGCATTGCGGCGGGAATTTGATTCAGTCGCAGCCGGTATTTTGCGTATCAACGATACACAATTGTCTGAACAGAGCAAAAATTTATACGCGAATCTGATCGGGCGACAGCTTCACCTGATCGCGCAATTCTGGAGAGCCACCGCATGAGGCTACATCAGGATGACTTGGAATCTGTCTCGTTAGCGTGTTGCAAGGCGGCAGTACCGCAGACAGTACACTTGCACAGCAAGAGTGCGGTACGCAATTGAAGCTAAATAGCCTGCCTGCGAAGCCGCGCTGGCCGAGGCTGCGCTGTAATGACGAAGAACCTTAGATGAAAGCCGGCGCAGAATTTTTATGAAGGCCTGAATCAGCCCGTGGAAGCATTGAAGACTACATGGATGAATCATCCGTGCGGGGCTTTTGCTGAACCCGCTGGAGCTCAGGCCGTTCAAAATCAAAATCGTTGTCAGGGATGGTTTTCATTATCATGACTCCATAAAATCAGGCATTGCTGAGCACAGCATTGATCAAATAAGTTCCATCAAGCCAAACACAGAAATCGACCCTATGCGCCCGGATGCTCATCACACTGCTATTGCCGCTCTGGATATCGGGGGCACGAAGATAGCGGCCTGCATCGCTACCGCAAGCGGTCCACTGCTGCGCGTCGTGCAGCTAACCCTTACCTCCGGCACGCCGGACACCATCGCCCGTCAGGGATTGCGCCTGATCGACGCGTGCTGCCAGCAACTGCAGATAGATCCTGCGGCGGTGCAGTCCGTGGGCGTGAGCAGCTGCGGCCCTTTCGAAGTGCGCGATGGGGCGACGGGCATGATTCCACCCAATTTATGCGGTGGTCTGCCCAATGGTGACGATCTGCCGAATGACTGGACCTTCCTGCCGCTGGAGTCGGTGTTACGCGAGCGTTTTTCCTCAGTGCGCTCAGTGCGTATTGCGAATGACTGCGTGACCGCGCTGCACGCTGAGCGCGCGGTCGGCATTGCACCTGCCAATGCCATCTACGTGACCTGGAGCACCGGCATTGGCTTTGGCTTGTGTGTTGATGGACACATCCTGCATGGCAAGGCCGGCAATGCCGGGCATGCGGGCCATATGCTGCTGTCAGAGACCTCGCAGGCGCTGTGCGGCTGTGGCAATCGCGGCGATCTCGAGGGCATGGTCGGCGGGCGCAATGTCGGCAAACATCTCGGCAAGCCACTTGAGGTCATCTTCCGTGATGCGCAACGTGGTGATGCATCGGCACTCGACGCCGTCCAAGAAGCGGCGGGCTGGTTCGGTCGCGCCCTGTACAACCTGACGACCATTCTCGATACGGAGGCTATCTTCATTGGCGGCAGTGTGTGGCGGCACAATGAGGCGCTGCTGGCACCGCTCGTTCAGCGAGAAATCGACGGTCGCTTTCCTGCGCTGACCCGCGGTGTCACTGTGCAAAGCACAATGCTGGGCGAACTCGTTACTGACCTGGGCGCGCTCGCACTGGTCATGCCCGCCGATTGGATCGCTAACTGGCGTACGCATCGCCCTTGGGAGACGCTGCGGTCGGTGCCACTGGACCAGACCCGCTGACTACCCAGACGAATACCCCCGTGAATCCCGACCCGGCTTGCGCCTCACGCCATTCAACCAAAGCCGCTACAATCCGGCGACTAAAAACAATCATTGGAGATGGTGTGTCCTCCCTCTTTCCCGATCCGCTGGTTATCACCGGACTCGCCAAAAGTTTTGGCGCTCGACGGGCCGTCGACAGCGTCAGCTTTGGCGTAGCCTCAGGTAAATTTGTTGCGCTGCTGGGCCCCAATGGCGCGGGAAAATCCACCTTGTTTCAGATGCTCTCGGGCTTGTTCGTGCCTGACGAGGGCACCGCCGTGGTGGCCGGCTCTGATATCGGCCAGTCACCCATTTCTGCCCTGGCTAAATTGGCCATCGTCTTTCAACAACCGGCGCTGGATCTGGATTTATCCATCGCAGCCAACATGCGCTTCCAGACCGATCTGCATGGCATTGCTCGCACCGAAGCAAAAACACGGATCGCGCATTTGCTGGCGCGTTTCGGCCTGACAGAGCGCGCGCCTGAGACCTGCCGGCAGCTCTCAGGCGGCACGCGACGCAAGGTCGAGCTGGCTCGCGCGCTGTTGTCCGAGCCACATCTGCTGCTGATGGATGAAGCCACCGTCGGCATTGATCCGGCCTCGCGCGCATCGATACTGAGTGATGTAAAAACTTTGTGTCGCGAGCGTGGCATGGGCGTGCTGTGGGCCACGCATCTGGTGGATGAAGCCGAGGCCGCCGACCGTATCGTCGTGATGGCCGCCGGCAAAGTGCGCTTCGATGGCACACCGAAAGAACTGATCAAACAAAACAAGCAGTCCAACTTGACCGATGCCTTCCTCGACCTGACGCGCGCGGAGGGCAAGCCATGAAGCTGCTGCATGCACGTCTGGCGCTGGCGGCCATTACCGGTCGCGAAGTGCATAAATTCCTGCGTCAACCGGGGCGGCTTGCCTCGTCGCTGGTGCGACCGCTGTTGTGGATGGTGGTTTTTGCTGCAGGTTTTCGGCAGATGCCGGATCTGGGCAATGTGATGCCTTTCAATCCGGATCTCGACTACCGTCTGTACATGGTGCCGGGCCTGGCGCTGATGGTGTGTCTATTCAACGGCATGCAATCATCGCTGGCGATGGTGTATGACCGCGAGATGGGTGTCATGCGTTTGCTGCTGACCGCGCCACTGCCGCGCGCTTATCTGTT